>JAPFFX010000208.1 GCA_026645375.1 Citricoccus sp. WCRC_4
TGCCGTGGGGTGCGTGGCGTGCTGGACGGCGTTGGCGGTGGTGCCCAGGAAGATCGGCGCCCAGATGGCGAAGGCGTAGTCCGGCGGGGTGATCTCGGTGTCGTACTCCGCGGCCCCTTCCTCGGTGCCGGCCAGGAGTGGACCGAGTGTCGGCACCAGGACCAGTGCGGCGGCGGAGGCCGCCACCGCCAGGGAGCGCACGCGGTCGGCCGCACTCGCGTCGCGCGCGGAGGGCGTGGCCTGCGCCGTGGGTGATGCCGGGGGAGTCCCGAAGCTGGGCCACCGCGTGGTCACGCCGGGTCACCCGCCCGGAGTCTCTGGTCGTGGGCGGCTTCCAGGATCAGGGCGTCGGCGTCGGCGAAGGTGTGGTGCCTGACCAGCGGCTCCAGGGGTGGCTGGTGCCGCTCGACGATCCGCCGGACGGCGAGCTCGGCGGACTGGCCGAGACGGTCGTAGAACAGCGCACAGGCCTCTGCCGCCTGCTGCAGTGGCGCAGGGGTGGGCATCATGTCCTCCGGGAGGTGGGGGTCCCGGCGGATGAGCGAGCGCCAGTCGGACATCACCTCGGTGCGCAGGGTGAGGGCGTCATCACCGGCCGGCCAGTGGTCCGCCAGCTCCGCGGCCCGCTGGTTCCAGTGCTCGGTGAACCGGCGGTACTCCTGGTCCATCGCGTCGGCGTCGAAGGCGCCACGCAGCCGGTCCGGAGGGATCGACACCGGCAGGGTGGCGCCCTCGAAACAGGTCACCACGGGGGCCAGGTGCTCCGGGAGTTCCTCCAGCAGGTGTTCCACCGAGGAGGAATGGTGTCCGGGCCGCACCCATACCCCGTCGTTGAGGTGCCCGAAGCGCAGGGAGCGCAGCCTCTCCCGCAGCAGCCGGCGGTCCGGGGATTCGGCGTCCGGGACGCTGTAGGTCACGATGGTCCACGTCTCGTCCCAGGGCCGCGGGTGGTGTGCCTGGAAGAGGCGCCGGACGTGTTCGGCCAGGGCGTCCCGGCTCTCGGCGTGCACGGCGTAGGCCGTCTTCCGGCCGTTGCGGGAGGGCACCAGGAAGCCCCGGTGTGCCAGGCGCTGGATGGAGGCCCGGGCGCTGCCGGCCGTGACACCGAACAACCCGAGCAGCTCGACCAGCGCACTGGACGGCAGTGGCTCCGGCCGGCCGAACCAGTAGTCACCCATCAGCACCACGAGCAGCCGCTGCGGTGCCACCCCCGTCTGGTGGCGGGGGATGACGCGGCCGGCGGTCTTCGCCGGGGTGGCCATGCTCACCGTCCCTCCCTCCTAGTGCTGGACGCCGTGGACCGTCAGGGGCACGGAGCGGGGTCCGTACTCCAGCCAGTTCATCATCCTGACCTCTCCGGCCAACTCGAAGCCAGAGGTGTGCCGCAGCAGTTCCTCCAGGGCGATGAGCAGCTCCAGCCGCCCCATCGTAGCCGCGGGGCAGCGGTGGGAGCCGCGTCCGAAGGCCAGATGGGAGTTCTGCTTGCGCTGCAGGACGAACTCGTCCGGGCGCTCGAAGCGGGCGGCGTCGCGGTTGGCGGAGGGGAAGAGCAGGGCGATCGGCTCGTCCTGCAGGACCGTCCTGCCGTGCACCACGGTGTCCCGCTTGGCCGTCCTGGCGAAGACCCGGTAGGGAGAGTGCAGGCGCAGGAACTCTTCGATGGCGGACGGCAGGTCCTCGGGGTGGGCGCGCAGGTGCTGTTGCAAGTCCAGGTCCTGGGCGAGGTGGACGATGGAGCTGCCGAGCACGGCCTGCGGGGCTCCCATGCCGGCCACGATCAGCTGGCGGACGGTGGCGATGGCCGTGGTGTCCGTGATGCCGTTGGACGGGTCACGGGCAGCGCGGTGCAGACCGGCCACCAGGTCCCGGCCGGGGTCGGCGCCCTGCTGGGCCCGCTCCCGGTAGACCGTCTCGGCAATCTCGTACAGACGCGCACTGCACTCGGCGATCACGGCGTCGTCCATGTCCTGGATGGCGAAGCCGTAGCGGACTCCGACCTCGCGGATCTCGCGCGTCATTTCGCGCGGCACACCGAGGACAGCGGCGAAAGCATCCATCACGAACGGGGCGGCGAAGTCTCGTACCGCGTCCGGACCCGGGTGGTCCGCGAGGCCCTGGACGAGGTCACGGGCGCTGTCGGTGAAGGCCTGGCGGTGGGCCATCACCACCGAGCGGCGGAACACGGGGTCGATCGCCTGCCGGTACTCGGTGTGCTCCGGCGGGTCGAAGTGCAACGGGGGGCGGCGCGAGGAGCGGGGGACGTGCGGCACGACGTTCTGCGTGGCCGTGCTGAACAGCTCGTCGTCCTGGGTCACTGCCAGGATGTCCTCGTAGGTCGTCGCCGCCCAGAATCCCCCGTAGTCCTCGCTCCAGGGGAACGGGTTCTGCTCCCGGAGCCGCGCGTAGTCCCCGTGGGCGGAACCGAACGTCTCGTCACGGTCCGGGGACCATTCCGACGCGCGGGCCGCGGCGCCGGAGAAGGGGCACCGGGGCACCTCTCCGGGTGCCGGCGTCGGGGTGGGCGGGTGCGGGTGTGGGTGTGATGCCACCTCAGATCACCTTCCTGCGCGCCCAGCGGGCGAGCTGCTCGAGGGCGACGACCACGGCCACCAGCCCGATGAGGATGCCCGCGGTCGTCTGGTAGTCGACGGAGGCCACGGACTCCTGGAGCAGGAAGCCGATGCCACCCGCCCCGACGATGCCCAGCACGGCCGACTCGCGCAGGGCGAGGTCCGAGGTGAACAGGCTGTTGCCGATGAAGGAGGGGACGAACTGCGGCCAGACGCCGCTGACGAAGGCCTGCAGCCGGCCGGCGCCCACCGCCTCCAGCGCCCGCAGGGGGGCCGGGTCGATGTTCTGCAGGGCGTCCGTGAAGAACTTCGCGGCCAGCGCCGAGCAGGAGATGGCAAGGGCCAGGAACCCGGCGAACGGACCGAGGCCGAGGGCGGCGACGAACACCAGGGCGTAGATGATGTCCGGGACGCCCCGGATGACGACGACCGCGGCCCGCAGTGCCCCGCCGAGAGCGCGTGCCCGGACGAGGTGGTCCGTGGACAGCACGGCGATGATCAGGCCGATCACCACGCCGAACGAGGTGGCGGTGAGCGCCATCAGGACGCTCTCGAAGATGCCGTAGGCGATGTCCATCGTGAAGACGGGCGGGACGAACCCGGAGAGCAGGGCGCCGGCGTTCTCCCCGGCGCGTGCCAGGCGGTCGAACGGTATGGACAGCGTGGACAGCGCCGCGAGGAAGAGCGCGACGGCGGCCGCCACGCCGAGGGCCCTGGCGCCGCGCGCGGTGGACCACCCGGGAGTGGCGGCGTCCTTGCCGGGGACGAACACCTGGGAGGCCGTCGAGGTGTCCGAGTGCTCGGCGAGCGAGCGCTGGACCAGGAAGGACACCAGCTCGAGCACCATCAGCAGGACGATGATCACGATGATGATGCCGGCGGCCCGCCGGTAGTCGAGGCTGCCGATGGCCGTCTGCAGGGCCACTCCGATGCCGCCGGCACCCACGAGGCCGAGGACCGCCGAGGCCCGGATGTTGATGTCCAGGCGGTAGAGCACGAACGAGGAGACCTGGGGCAGCGCCCTCGTCATGGTCGTGGCGAAGAACGCCTGGACCCGGGTCGCCCCGGTGGCGGCGATGGCCTCCCGGGGCTGGGGGGACTGCTCCTCGAAGACGTCGGTCATCATCTTGCCGATCATCCCGATGGAGTGCACCGAGACGGCCAGGGCGCCGGCGAGCGGGCCGAGGCCGAAGATACGCACGAAGATGATGGCGAAGACCAGGGACGGGACGGCCCGGGTGACCACGATCAGGGCCCGGCACAGCCACTGGACCCACCGGGGGCCGGTGTACGTGCTGGCGGCCGCCGCCGAGAGGGGCACGGAGAGGATCGCCGCGATCCCGGTGCCGGCGATGGCGATCCACAGCGTCTCGACCACCAGGGTCAGCAGGCTGGGCACCGGGCCGGTGGTCGGGGGCACCATGCGGTCCAGCAGCCGGGCGATGTCCCCGAGCCCCGCGGCGATGGCCCCGGGACGGATGTCGATCCACCACATGCCGAACAGGGTCACCCCGAGGTAGAACAGGGGGATGGCCCAGGTGGCCGCCGGGATGCGCGGGGGCCGGGGCGCTGTGCCGGGCGGGGCGCTGCGGGCGTCCGGCCGGGTAGGGGTCGCGAGCATGTCAGCGGCTCCCGTGCTCTGCGTAGACCGCCCGGATGTCCTGCTCGGTGGTGGCGGCGGTGGGAGTGTCCATGATGAACTGCCCGCCGCGGACGGCGACGACGCGGTCCGACACGGCCAGCGCGAGGTCGACCTGGTGGAGGGAGCACACGACTGTGAAGCCGTCCTCGGCGCTGAGCTTCTTCAGGGTCTGCAGCACGCTGATGCTGGCCGCCGGGTCGAGCGACGCCACGGGTTCGTCCGCGAGCACGAGCTCGGCCTGCTGCATGAGCATCCGGGCGATTGCCACGCGCTGCTGCTGGCCCCCGGAGAGGGTGTCGCAGCGCTGGAAGCGCTGCTCGAGCAGGCCGACGCGTTCCAGGTTCTCCACGGCCTGGTCCCGCAGCCGGCGCGGATACGTCATGATCCCGTACCGGGGCATCGCCAGGCTGCCGAGGGCGCCCATCAGCACGTTCTCCATGGCGGTAAGCCGGCCCACGAGGCCGAACTGCTGGAAGACGAAGCCGATCCGGGTGCGCAGCTCCCGCAGGTCCCGGCGGGAGCAGGCGGCCGGGTTGCGCCCGAGGACCTCGACCGTCCCCGCGGTGGGCAGGTGGCCGCCGTTGAGCAGGCGCAGCAGGGTGGACTTGCCCGCACCCGAGGGGCCGACCAGGGCGACGAACTCGCCGGGGCGCACGGTGAGGTCGACGCCGTGGAGCACCTCGTTGTCACCGAAGCGCTTGGACACCTGGGCAAGCGTGATGCTGGCGGCGGCGGGTCCGGTCCTCGCGGACCGGGGAATGGCGGGGGAGACCGGCCCGGTCAGGTCAGCTGTCATCGCGGCACACCTCCGCCTGGGTCGTCTCGCAGATGGTCCGGATCGGGTCGTAGTCGGCGTCGACGGCCGGCTCGAAGGCGAAGGCGCCGGTGCCGCCCCACGCACAGGCGGCGGCACCCGCGTACTCCTCGCCCCAAGGGGCCGGGGCCTCGCGCTGGGCGTCCTCCTCGCACAGGCCCGCCTCGACTGCTGTGACGGCGTCGTACTCGTCCATGGCCCGGCGGATGCCCTCCTTCACGTCCTCCGGGAGCCAGGCGCCGACCACCATGGGGGTGCCGGGGATGCCGTCCGAGGTCCAGAAGGTGGCGGTGTCCCCCTCGGTGATGATGCCGCGGGCCGGCAGGATCTCCTCGATGAAGGTCCCGGCCACGAACGCGGCCTCGCAGTCACCGGCGAGCATCTGGGTGACGGCCACGTCATGGGAGCCGGCGAAGACCGGGTTGATGTCGTTCTCCGGGTCGATCCCGGCATCCTTGAGTCCCGCGGCCGCGGCCAGGTAGCCAGTGGTCGAGGCCGGATCCGTGAAGCAGACGTCCTTGCCCTTCACGTCCTCCAGGGACTGGATCCCGCTGTCCGGGCGGGTGACGCCGAGGGAGCTCACCGTGCCGGAGCCGGGCTCGGGCGTCAGCTGGTCCTTGGCGACCGGTTCGACGTCCGCCACGTCCTCGGCAAGATAGTAGGAGAAGGCGCCGTAGACGGCGACGTCCACGCGCTCGGCCACCTGGGCCTCGATCACGCCGGCGTTGCTGCTCACGGCCTCGATGGAGACGGGGATGCCGGTCTCCTTCTCGATCGCAGCGACCACCGGTTCGAAGGACTTCTCCAGCTCCTCGCTGTTGTCCGTGGGAACCACGGCGAACACGAGCTCGGACGGTGCCGCGGAGGCCGAGTCGTCGGATCGGGCGTTGGGGCTCTGGCCGCAGGCGGTGAGGGCCAGGGCGGCGCAGGACAGCGCGGTCAGGTACATGGCGGATCGGCGCATGATCTCTCTCCCAGTGAGACGGATTGGTGAAGACAGGTTTTCGTTCGGTGCGAGCGGAAAGTGTTGTCTATGGCGTCACAGACCACGGTCTCGCTGGTGTGGTCGGACTCACATCACAGCACCAATCGTTGTGTCTGTCAACGGAATATGACGGCGCCCGGTTCGTCGCGCGCGCCCGTTGACAGCCTGCGGTGCGCGTGCCACGGTATGACTCACATCACAGCCGCGGTCCCTGCCCATGTCAGTCAATGGGCTACACATATCTGTCTTGATGACACACGTTGTGATGCCTGATTCCCCGGAGGCCCCTGCCGCGCAGACCGTTGCGTGCCCAGCGGCCCCTGGCACGTACGGAAGGATGACCATGACCTCAACCGCATCCACACGTCCCCGCCCCGATCGCGACCCGAGGCCGCAGCCGCCCCGACGCAGGAGGACCGCCCGGCACCGGATGACCGCCGGGCTGGCCGCACTGGGACTGCTGGCCACCACCTCGGCGGTGGCGCCGGCCCTCGCCGCGGACGGGCCGGCGTCGACCCTCCGCGGCACCCTGGACAACGGTGGGAACTACGTCCTGCACACGCCCACCGACTGGAACGGGACGCTGCTGGTGTGGAACCCCGGTTACGGGCGCACCGGTGAGGCTCCGGCCGGCCCCTCCGAGGGCGTCACCGCCTGGCTGCTGGACCAGGGATTCGCGCTGGCCGGCACCACGGCGTCCGCGGGCGGGTGGAACGTCGAGCACCTGATCGACAACCAGCCGTACCTGCTGGAGGTCGTCGAGGACGAACTGGGGCAACCCGGGGACGTCATCGCCTGGGGCTCGTCCATGGGCGGGCTGACCACCGCGGCACTCATGGAGCGCTACCCGGAGGACTTCGACGCCGGCCTGCCACTGTGCGGATCCGTGGCCGGGACCGTCCCCATGCTCAACGGCAGCCTGGACGGCTCCTTCGCGCTGCGCACGCTCCTGGCACCCGGCGACGACCGGCTCGAACTGGTCGACATCCGTGACGAGGGCGCCCGGCAGGCGGCCTTCCGCGAGGTCCTGGACGAGGCCCAGGCCACACCGGAGGGACGGGCGCGCATCGCCCTGGCCGCCTCGGTGGCGCAGGTGCCGACGTGGACGCAACCGGGCACGGACGAACCGGACCGCAAGGACCTCGACGCGCTGCAGGAACAGCTGTACGCCGCGTTCATGTTCGGGGTCATCTCCCCGCGGCAGCCGCTGGAGGAGCGCGCCGGCGGCAACTTCTCCTGGAACACCGGCGTCGACTACTCGCAGTCCCTGGTGCACTCCGGCAACGCGTCCCTGGTCCGGGCCCTGTACCGGGACGCCGGGCTCTCGCTGGCCGAGGACCTGGGCACGCTGGCCGGGGCCGAGCGTATCTCGGCCGATCAGCAGGCGGTGGACTACATGCAGCGGAACGCGACGCCCACCGGCGACCTGCAGGGCCCGGTGCTGACCCTGCACGAGACCGGGGACACCGCGCCGACGGTCGCCCAGGCCGCCACCTACGCCGACCGCGTCCGCGGCCAGGGCGACCGGCCGCTGCTGCGCCAGGCGTTCGTGGACCGGCCCGGGCACTGCGACTACGCCGACGCCGAGGTCGCCGCCCTGGTGGTGACGCTCCAGGAGCGGCTCGACACCGGCCGCTGGGCCGACCTCGCCCAACCCGGGACCCTCAATGCCCTGGCCGACGACCTCGCCGAGGCGGGCGGCCTGGAACGCGGTGGCGTCTTCGCCACCTACCAGCCCGACCACATGCTCCGCCCCGAACGAGAGGACGCCCGATGATGACGCGCTCGACCCGCCCTGGCGGCGGCCGCCGTCGTGACCGCCGCCGCCGCGGGAACCATGCCGTTCGCCTCCGCGGCCGAACCCGCGGAGGCCCCGGCGCTCCGCCAGAGCGGCACCCTCAGCGACGGCAGCACGTACGCGCTGGAGAGGCCCGCTGAGTGGAACGGGGACCTGGTCGTGCTGCCGGGACGGGAGACCCTGGACGCCACGGCCGTCCGGTGGCTGGTCGAGCAGGGCTACGGGGCCGTGGGGTATGACCTCAGCAGCGGCTGGGACCTGGAGCGGGACCGGGACAATGCAGAGGAGGCCCTGGGGGTCTTCGAGGACGCGGCCGGTGAGGCCGACGCCGTGGTCGTGGCCGGGCGCTCGCAGGGCGGGCTGGTCACCCGGATCATCGCCGACCGGCAACCGGAGTGGTTGGACGGTGCGCTGCCGATGTGCGGCGGCGGGGCCGGAGCCATCAGCACGTGGAACTACAAGCTGGACACCGCCTTCGCCCTGAAGGAGCTGGTGGACCCGGACTCGCCGATGGCCCTCCAGGGGATCACGGACCGGGCGGCCGAGGTCCAGGCGCTCAACGACCTGGTGGACGCCGCGGCCTCCACGCCGGAGGGGCGGGCGCGGACCGTGCTGGCGGCCGCGCTGAGCAAGATCCCGGCCACGGACCCGACCACCGGTGAGGAGCTCGAGGACCTGGACCAGCGGATCGACCGGTACCTGGAGCACATGCCGTTCGCCGCCGGGTCCCATGTCCGCCACGGGTACGAGCAGACGGTGGGCGGGACGTTCTCCTGGAACACCGGGGTGGACTACGAGAAGCTCCTCAAGCAGTCCGGGCGGTGGGCCGAGATCAGGGCGGCCTACCGGCAGGCCGGACTGTCCCTCCAGGAGGATCTGCACGCGCTGGACACCGCCGAACGGTTCTCGGCCGACGTGGAGTCCGTGGAGTTCGTGGAACGGACGGCCACCTTCTCCGGTGAGCTCTCCGCGCCACTGCTGTCCCTGCACACCACCGGAGACGGTGCCGGGACCACGGCCGACGACGCCGCCTACGCGTCCACGGTCCGCTCGGCGGGCTCAGGGTCGCAACTGCGCCAGGTGTTCGTTGCGGCGGACGGACACTGCACCTTCACCGCCGCGGAGGAGGCCACGGCCTTCACCGTCCTGTTCGACCGCATCGACTCCGGCCGCTGGGACGCGACCTCGCCCCGTGCGCTCGAGAGGATCGGCGCCCAGGTCAACGACGCCTCGGCGCTGGAGGTGGGGGAGACCCGTTTCACGCGGGCCCAGCATTCCGGAGCGCCGGTGAGGATGTGGGACTACCGGAACTGGGGCGACTACACGGGGTAGCCGGCCGACTCGGGGACGGGGCCGTGGGCAGTCACAGGCCGAGCACGGCCTGCGCGCTGGGGAAGGTGGGATGGGCATGGGACCAGTCTCCCGGCTCGTCGCCGGTTTTCAGACGCTCGCTCACCGCCAGGAGTCAGTGCGCGGGCCTGGCCGCGTCACGGGACGCCCTGAACGGACCGCTAGACGGGGGTGTGCGGGGCCTGGTCCGGATCGCCCGAGCGGCGTGCCGCCTCGCGTCGGCGGAGCCTGTCCAGCAGGCTCATGGCCGGTCCGGTGGTCGCCCCGTGCACCACGATGGATCCGGCGACCACCAGGCCCACGATGGCCCACAGGTTGTCGGTGCGGTCACCGAAGTCGCCCTCGCCCAGGGCATAGGCGAGGTAGTAGAGCGACCCGATGCCTCGGACGCCGAAGAAGGCGATGGCGGCGCGCTCTCGCGGTCCGGTCCTGCTCCCGGCCAGGGCGATCCAGCCGGCCAGTGGGCGGAGCAGCACGAGGAAGAGCAGGGCGACGAGCACCTCCGCCCAGCCGGCCTCGGCGAGCAGTCCACGGGAGATCGCCCCGCCGAGCAACACCAGGATGACCACGGTCATCAGCCGTTCGAACTGCTCCACGTAGCTGTGCAGGACACGGTGGTACCCATGGGTGCGCTCGGCCGCGCGGATGGTCACGGCGCAGACGAAGACGGCGACGAAGCCGTAGCCCTCGACCATCTCCGTGGCCCCGTAGGCGAGGAACGTGGCGGCCAGCGCCACGAACCCCTCGGAGTGTTCGGCCAACCGGTTGCGCCCGAACCGCGGG
Source organism: Citricoccus sp. WCRC_4 (assembly GCA_026645375.1). Taxonomy (GTDB): domain Bacteria; phylum Actinomycetota; class Actinomycetes; order Actinomycetales; family Micrococcaceae; genus Citricoccus. The sequence goes on from JAPFFX010000208.1 coordinate 9,943, forward strand.
GAGAAGAACACTGCGGCCAGCAGCTTTCCGGTGCCCACTCCCATCAGCACGCCGATGCCGACCCGCCAGAGGAGGTCCACGGCGAACCAGTGCGGGAACCACGCCGCTGGGGAGGTGCCGACCAGGCTGACGGCGATGGCGAGGTAGACGAAGGGGAAGGCGAGCCCGTCGTTGAGCCCGGCCTCGGACGTCAGGCCGAAACGGATCTCGTCCTCTCGCTCGGTGTCGTCGTCGCTGTCGGCAGGCTCTCCGACCTGCACCTCGGAAGCCAGCACGGGGTCCGTGGGGGACAGGGCGGCGCCGAGCAGGACGGCCGCGGCCACGCCGAGGCCGAGCACCCAGAGGCCCAACAGCGTCAGGCCGAGGATGCACAGCGGCATGACCACGCCCAGCATCCGCCACGTGGTGGCCCAGCGGCGCCAGCCCAGAGGTCGGTCCAGCGCCAGCCCGGCGCCCATCAGCGAGATGATCACACAGACCTCGGTCAGGTGGGTGGTGAACTCCTGGTGGGCGATCGGGTCGGGGTCCGGCAGGGAGCCGAGCAGGGTGAACGTCAGCGCCCCGGCCGCCAGGAACACCATGGGCATCGACACCGGCGCGCGGCTGAGAAGGCGCGGCAGGACCGCGGCCGCGAAGACGGCCAGCCCGGCCGCCACGAACATGAGGCTGGGAGGTTCGAACATGGCCG
>JAPFFX010000213.1 GCA_026645375.1 Citricoccus sp. WCRC_4
GTCATCGGGGTCACCTTCCTGGCCTCCGCACTGCTGGTGGGATCCTCCTCCACCGCCAGCCTGCGCAACTCACTGGGCGCCACCTACTCCCGCGCCGACCTCGTCATCGCCCCCACCCCCGGTGCCGACTACGAGACCCGGACGGAGCTGGCCGCGGTGGCGGGCAGCTCCGCAGAGCCGGGCCCGTTCCGGGACGTGGACGGCGTCCAGGAGGCCTACCCCCACGTCGTCACCCCCGTGGGCGTCAAGCGCCCGGCGGGCCGGGACGGCACCGGCACGTGGGGCCCGGACACGGACTACGCCCAGGTGGTCACCGCCCCACAGGACACCTCACTGGTCCCCGAGGAGCTCGTGGCCGGCCGTCACCCGGCCGCCGGCTCGACCTCCGAGATCGTCCTGGACGAGCGAACCGCCCGGGACTTCGGGCTCGACGTCGGCTCCGGCACCTTCCTGATGTCCGGGATGGCGGCCGACTCCGCGGGGCGCAAGGTCACCGTGTCCGGGATCTCCGGGGTCTCCCAGGACCCCAACGCCATCGGCGCGATCCAGGTCCGCGCCGACGCGGCCCTGACCGACCTGCTGAAGGCCGATGCCGCGGCCGGGTTCCAGTCCGCTGACGCCGCCGCCGGTGAGCTCAGTGCCGAGGAGCAGGCCGCCCAGGCCGAGATGACGGAGGCCATGACCGCGGACCACGCCGAGCACGTGCTGGTCCGCCTCGAGCCCGGGGCCGACCGTGACGCGGTCGCGGCCGCCCTGCAGGACGCCGCCGACGCCGAGGGGCTGGCCGTCACGGTCGCCACCCCGGACGTGCAGGCGCAGCAGCAGATGGCACAGATGACCGGTTCCAACGTCTTCGTCTGGGTGCTGGGGGCGTTCGCCGCCATTGCCCTGCTGGTCACCGCGCTGGTCATCGCCAACACCTTCTCCGTGCTGGTGGCCCAGCGGTCCCGGGACCTGGCCCTACAGCGTGCCCTGGGCGCCTCACGCCGTCAGGTCCGCGGCTCCGTGCTGGCCGAGGCCGCGATCATCGGACTCATCGGCGCCGGGATCGGCGTCGCCGTGGCCAGCGGGCTGGTCGCCGTGCTCGTCGCCTGGGGCGCCACCAACGAGGGCTTCGGCTTCCTCACCTTCGAGGCCGCCCCGCGGGACGTCATCGTCTCGGTGGCCGTGGGCGTGCTGCTGACCGTGATCGCCTCCTCCTCGGCCGCCGTCGCCGCCACCCGGGTCTCCCCGCTGGAGGCCATGCGCCCGGCGGAGGACGCCGCCCTGGGCAACCGGGCCGGCGCCGTCCGCCTGGTGGGCGGCGCCCTGCTGCTCGTGGCCGGCGCCGCGGGACTGGTCTGGGGCGCCGCGAACATCAACCTGGGGGTCGCCGTCGCCGGCGGTGCCGTGTCCTTCGTGGGCGTGCTGATGCTGGCGGTGCTGTTCGTCCCGGCCGCCGTGTCCCTGGTGGGCCAGGCGGCCCGCCCGGCCGGGGTGCCCGGGCGGATGGCCCGGCTCAACGCGGTGCGCAATCCGGGCCGGACCGCCGCGACTGCGGCGGCGCTGTTGATCGGCACCACCCTGGTGGCGATGATGCTGACCGGCGGCCGCACCGCCCAGGTGCAGATGGACACCATCTTCCGGGCCGAGTTCCCCGTCGACCTGCAGGTCGGGCTCACCGCCGACGGCGGCCCCGACGAGCGCGACCGGGTCGCCGCCCTGGACGGCGTGGGCGCCGCGGCGCTGTTGCTGCCCGCGGGCACCGCCGACGTCGAGGACAACCCCACCGCCGTGTACGCGGCCGACCCGGCGCGGTTGCGCGAGGTCGTGGCCGGGCTGCCGGTCGGCGAGGCCGAGCGGTTGGGCGAGCCCGGCACCGTCCTGGTGCCCAACACCGTGGAGTCCCAGACCCTGACGGTCACCGGGCCGGAGGGGTCCCGGCAGTTCGACACCGTCCTGAGCGCCTCTTCCGCCCTGATGCCGGTGATCCCGCTCGAGGACGCCCGGGCCCTGGGCCTGGACACCGGCGTGGGCACCGGGGCGACCGGGACGAGCGAGGGTTCCGGAGCCGCCGAGGCCACTCCGCAGCTGTGGCTGCAGGCCGGGGAGGGCATCACCCTCGACGGCCTGCAGGAGCTGAACACCGCGGTGGCCCAGGCCGCCGGGGTCTCCCAGGAACAGGTCAGCGGCGAGCTGTCCGTACGGCTGCTGTTCACGGTGATCATCGACGGCATGCTCATGGTGGTCACGGCCCTGCTGGCCGTCTCGGTGCTCATCGCCCTGATCGGCGTCGCGAACACGCTGTCCCTGTCCGCCATCGAACGCAGCCGGGAGAACTCCCTGATGCGGGCCCTCGGCCTGACCCGCGGCGGGCTGCGCGGCATGCTCGCCCTGGAGGCGGTGCTGATCTCCGGCGTCGCGGCCCTCATCGGCTGCACGCTGGGCACCGTCTACGGTGGCTTCGCCCTGCCAAGGCAGGTGCGGCGCGAACATGACCCGCTCCCCCGCCGAGTCGACGAAGCCGGCTGCCGCCACGCCCACTCCTGCGATCAGGCCGCCTCCGGCGGCATCCACGATGGCCTCGACGAGTGCGTCCTCGACCCGGCTCGTCACCACGCGTCGCCCGGGCGTCGTACGCAGTGCCGTGCGCGAGACCCTTCCCTCGCCGTCGACCACTCCCGCCAGCACCTTGGTGCCGCCGATGTCGACCCCGACCACCACGCCGGGCGGTGACACGCTCACGCGTCCTCGGGCCAGTCGTCCGCGAGGTCGATGTGCTCGACGTCGTCGGCGTCGCGAGGAGAGTGCGGCGCGGTCGCCAGGAGCGCCGCGGCCGCCTGCGCGAGCGAGGTCGCAGCAGCGGTCAGGTGCCCCGTGACCTCGGGGCTGACCTGCCGCACGGCGCTGATGGCGCGGCACAGGGGACACACCGTGCACTCAGCCGCACCGGTCGCGAGGTGGTCGTCGAGGTCGTGGGCGGAGGTCGCTGCGTGCGATGCGAGTCCGGACAGTCCGTCCCCTGCCTCGGCTGCGTGCTCCCGCGCCCATCCCGAGAGGGCACCGAGCAGCTTGGCGGCTTCCTCGCCCAGGGAGCCGACATCGTCCGGTCTGGCGTCGGTCACAGGGCCCCCTCGGGCAGGTCAGCGGATACGGCGGCCGGCTCGGTGAAGCGCACCTCCAGCTGTCCGTCTCGCACCCGCGCGCCGGCAACGCGG
>JAPFFX010000234.1 GCA_026645375.1 Citricoccus sp. WCRC_4
AGCGCGGCAACGAGCACCGCGGCGACGTGCTTGCAGTTCACCACCATCGGGCAGGTGCACCGCCCCGTGCTCGGCCGGACGCCGCGGGCGTCGCCGACCTGCACGAACGTCTGGTACGGCTGGCGCGCGGTGCCGGCCACGGCGGCGAAGAGGACCCGGTGCTCCGGGTCGCTGGTGAGGAAGTGGACACGTCCGGCCTTCGCGTACGCGGCGCCGCGGGCGAACGTCTCCGGCCCGACGGCGGCGCGGACGGCCTCCTCACGCGGGAGGTCGGACCAGCGGCGCGGCTCGGCGGGGCCGGATGCTCTATGTGCCACCGGACCAGGCTATCGGCCCGCCTCATCTATTGCGCCCCCGGTCGGAGTACGCCCCCAGCTATCCGGCGAAGCACGACGGCTCCCCACCCGAGGGAACGGTGACCGGGACGGGCTGCAGTGAGGTAGGCCTGGTCGTCGGTGAACGCCGTGCCCGCCCCATGTCTGCGCTCGCGACGGGTCAGCCCTGACCGCCATCGTCTTGCCCGGTCACAAGATGGGCCGCGTGCCCGCGCAGGTACTCCCGCAGGTAGGGTGCCTCGAAGTCGACCAAGCCGTGGCCTGCCGCCCGGATCATGCCGGCCTTCAGCAGTCGGTCGCGGTAGACGCTGGCATATCGACGGTCCCTGCTCATCCGGCCGGCGATGTCACCCAGCCGCGATGGCCCATCGTCCCGGGCCATCGCCACCAGGAACGTCCGGTCCACGGCAGACAGGTCCGCCAGTGCCGGCTCGTGCACCAAGGCGCCCAGTCGCGACTGAGCCGCAGCCACGCCGGCCGTGACGTGCTCCTGTGTGATGGGACCCCTCCCGGCCTGGCGCCAGACGTGGTAGCCGACCAGTTGGATCATGAACGGATAGCCCTCCGTCGCTTGTGCGCACTCCATGGCCAGTTCGTCACTGATGGACCGATCGGCGTCCGTGATGATCTGGAAGAAGGAATCAGCGACCTCGGCGACCGGAACATCAGCCAGCAGCGGCCGCTCCGCCCGGCGCAGAAAAGTCGTAGGCCGGCTGTCGCCGGCCAACAACTCCTCCACGGCCCGCGGCAGGCCGGCCATGATCAATGAGATGCGCCGTCCCTCGCGAACGAACATTTGGACGTCTCCGGCCAGGATCTGCATCTGGCCCAGGTCAAGACTGTGGATCTCGTCAATCGTGACGCATACTCCGGTGCCATGGTCCTCCAGAACGTCCAGCAGATCCGCCACCTCGTCCAACCAGATCCGCAGCTCCGGATCTGAGGTGTGACTCTCACGGCCCAGCTCACCCACGGGTGTGGTGATCTTCCAGCTCGTCGTTCCCGGGCCGCGATCAGGGGAACCAAGTTCCTGCCGGTATCGCGCGGCTCGTCGCGCGATCCGATCCAGCATCCCCGGTCCGGCGGTGGCGTGGATGACGATCCACCCGTTGCGCACCGCCACTTCGCCAAGTTCGTTGAGCATCACGGTCTTGCCGACACCCCGGGCACCGGTCATCAGCTGCAGCAGGAACGGAGCCCCGGGGCCGTCGTCGATGGATTCCTGAAAGGCATCCAGGATGGGCTGCCGGCCGACCAACAGCGGCGGAGCGGCACCGGCGGTGGGTTTGAAGGGATTGGGCAATGCGTCTCCTCGGCGTTTGTGCTGTTTAGACTTCTTTAGAGGTTTTAGAATTCTACCGGGATGCCGCCCAGGCGTGGCCTCCGGATCTGTCCGATGATTGGCTGGAGCGGGTTGCCCGACCCCGACAGATCCCCAGACCCGGATCGCTGTCATCGTGCCGACGCCGACCACCACAGTCGGGATGTTCCCCTACCCTGCAGCGACTGATGTGGCTTCAACACCGACTCGACGCTGCCTCCGGGATTGCTCTCAGAGTTGCAGACCTCATCTGTCCAATTGGCCACGGCGGTAGCGCAGCTCTCGCTCCGTGTGGTTCAGCGGCGAGCCTTCGAACGGGAGCGCCTTGAGATCCACCGTCGAGGCTGCCCTCAGGGCCAGGACGTTGGCGGCCAGGGCGGCGCGTTCGGGCAGACCGATCGCCCGGGCGAAGGCGGCCCAGTGCCTGGCCCGCAGATTTCTCGTCTTCCCGCCCACCGGCAGGGCCAGACTGTCGTCGTCGTACAGCAGCGTGCAGGGCACGTCGTAGACCGGCGCGACGGCGAACCCACCGCGCCGGTCGCCCAGGACGGAGACGTTCTTGGCGTGCAGATCTCCGTTGCCGGTGAGCCAGGCGAAGACGAACTGCAGGTACAGGTTCCGCGCCGCGACCACCGGGGCCTTGCACACGGCGGCCAGGGCATTGACGACGTCCTCGGAAGTCACGTTGTACTTGGCGGCCGGGGACAGGCCCATGACCTGGGCGGCATCCTCCAGGGGCAGCCGCACCCAATCTTCTCCGTCGCGGACCCGGTCGAAGCGTTCCACGAGCAGCCCGGGCCGCCCGTGGCGGTCGACGACCACGGTTCCCTCGGCCACCGGGATCTTCAGCCCCTTGGCCGCGGTCAGGTGCACGGCCTCGTTCTCGACCAGGTGCGGATGCCGGTGCG
>JAPFFX010000248.1 GCA_026645375.1 Citricoccus sp. WCRC_4
CGTAGCTCAGGCCGGTGTAGTCACAGGGCCTGCCCCGGGTGCATTCCTTCCACGCCTCGAAGGCCTCCTCCGGGGTCCGCCACTTCACGAGCGGCTCCCCGTCCTTGTCCCGCAGGCCCAGCCGCCGGGCGTAGTCGACGAAGATGTCCAGGTCCGGCCTGGCCTCACCCGGTGGCTCCACCGCCTTCTCGGACAGGTGCACCGTGCGGTCCACGTTGGTGAACGTGCCCGTCTTCTCCCCCCAGGTGGCCGCGGGCAGGACGACGTCGGCCAACTGCGCGGTCTCCGAGAGGAAGAGGTCCTGCACCACCAGGAAGAGCCGCTCCTGCTCCAGGATGGAGCGGATCCGGGCCAGCTCGGGCAGGGACACGGCCGGGTTCGTGCCGCTGACCCAGAGCATCCGGATGGACCCGTCCTCGACGTAGCGCATCATCTGCATCACGTGCGTGGGCGGGGAGTAGTGCGGGATGTCCATCGGGTCCACGTTCCACACCCTGGCCAGGTCCTCCACGTGTGCATCGTTGGCCCAGTTGCGGAACCCGGGCAGGTCGCCGTCACCACCGCACTCCCGCGTGTTCTGTGCGGTGGGCTGGCCGTTCATCTGCAGGATGCCGCAGCCGGGCCGGCCCAACATGCCACGGATGAGGTTGACGTTGTTGACCTGGACGGACGCGGCCGTCGCCTGGTTGGACTGGTAGAAGCCCTGCAGGACGGTGGACAGGAGCCGCTCGGACCGACCGAGGATGGCGGCCGCCTCTCGCAGCTGCCCGGCGGGGACGCCGCAGATCTCCTCCACGGCCTCCGGGGTGTAGTCCCGCACCCGCTCCGCGAGCTCTTCGTAGCCGACGGTGTGGGCTTGGACGTAGTCGTGGTCCACCCAGTCGTGGGCGATGATCTCGTGCAGCAGCCCGTTCATCAGCGCCACGTTGGTCCCGGGACGCGGGGCCAGGTGCACGGTGGCGTGCCGGGCCACCGGCGTGGGGCGCGGATCCACGCAGATGATCTTCGGGGGATTCGGTCCGGCCAGCCGGTCCAGGACCCGCATCCACAGCACCGACTGCGTCTCGGCCATGTTGTGGCCGTACAGGGCGATGACGTCCGCATGGTCGATGTCCGTGTAGGAACCGGGCTGTCCGTCGCAGCCGAAGGACTCCTTGAGTGCGGCTGCGGCGGTGGCGGTGCACAACCGGGTGTTGCCGTCCACGTGATTGGTCCCCAGCCCGCCGTGGGCGATCAGCCCCAGCGTGTAGTACTCCTCGGCGAACAGCTGCCCGGTCGTGTAGAAGCCGAGCGCACTGGGGCCCTGTTCCTCCAGCAGCTCGCGCGTCCGTGCCACGACCCGGTCCATGGCGGTGTCCCAGTCGGTCTCCACGAGTCGCCCGCCCTCGCGGACCAACGGGCGCGTCAGCCGGTCCGGTGAGGCATTGGCCTGCCAGCCGTACAAGTCCTTGACGCCGAGCCGGCCGTGGTTGACACGGTCCTGGGCGCGGCCACGGACACCGACCATGCGGCCGTCCTTCACCGCGATGTCCAGCGCATCGCCGTTGGAATGCAGGATCGACGCCGTCTGCACCCATCGATCCACCTCCTGGGCAGAGAGTCCCTCCTCCAGGTGGGAGTCGATCCGGACCGGCCATCGCTCCCCTGCGGCGTAGGGGGTGCGCGTGCCCCACGGTTCGGCGATCCGGTCCTGACGCGTCATCGGTGCCCCTTCCGCTCCCGCACCCGGAGGAGTGGCCTCACGGGGTCCGTCTGCCGCGGCACCCGGACGCAACCGACCCTAGGCCCGGCACCGGCCCGCGACAAGGGGCTGAGGCGGCCTACCGGCGTGGCGCCTGCCTAGGGCTTGACGCTGATGACGGGAGTGTTCGCCTCCAGGATGATCTGCTGGGCGGCCGAACCGAGCAGGAGCTTGCCCACCGGGGACCGGTGACGGACACCGACCACTATCGCGGAGGCCCCCAGTCGTTCGGCATGGTCGAGTAGGTCCCCGACGGCGTCGCGACCCCGGGCATCCGGCTCGGCGTAGGTCTCGGTCACCCCGGCCGCGGCGGCCAGGGCGGAGTCCGGCCGGTCCCCGTCGAGGACGAAGTACACGAGGTCCTCGTTCCGTCGGGCGGCCTCCTGAAGGGCGAAACGGTGTGCGGCCTTGCCCTCCGGGGTCGAGGTGCCGGCGACGATGACGGGCATGGGATCTCCTTCAACGGTGCTCTCCGGGGCCTGGTGTGGTTCGCTTTAGACTAGCCTCGATATGACCGGCATCACGTTCTCGCCGCAGTCCTGCTGCATGGTCGATAACGGTCCCTGGTGCTCCCAGCTTCCGATGCAGAGAGAAAACGGACGTCCATGCACAGTGAAGACATGACCGGGGGCAGCGGTACACCTGCCGATGCCCCGTCGCGAGGACGGGGCCGTCGCATCGCCACGGCGGTCTTCGCGGTGATCGCCGCGATCGTGATCGGTGCCGCGTCGTTCTTCTCCATCCAATCCGCGTCCGGGGGTACGGATGTGCGCAACAACCTCACGCTGATCGCCCCGGCCGCCGCCGGCGGGGGATGGGACACCTTCCAGCGCGAACTGCAGCAGGCGATGCGCACGAACAACCTGGTCAACAACGTCCAGGTGGTCAACGTCCCGGGCGCCGGTGGGACCATCGGGATCGGCAGCGTCTCGCAGCTGCCGGATGCGAACAACCTGATGGTCGGCGGGACCGGCCAGATCGCCGCCCACATCCAGTTCGACACCCCCTCGAAGGTCGAGGACGTCACACCGGTCGCCAAGGTGCTCGAGGAGTACGACATCATCGTGGTGCCCGCGGACTCGCCGTACCAGACGATGGAGGAACTGGTCGAGGCCTGGAAACAGGACCCGCAGGGGATCCCGTGGACCGGCGGCGGCTCCTTCGACCAGCTGGTCATGACGGAGATCGCCCTGGCCGCCGGGATCAGCCCCGCCCAGACCACCTACATCCCCTCCGATGGCGGTGGTGAAGCCATCCAGGCGTTGCTCAATGGCACCGCGCAGGCCTCCGCGGGCGGCTTCGCGGACATCTACCCGCAGGTGGAGTCCGGTCGGTTGCGCGCGCTCGGGGTGGCAGCCGAGGACAGGCTCGCCGGTGTGGACGACATCCCCACGCTGCGCGAACAGGGCTACGACGTGACCCTGACCAACTGGCGTGCCCTGTTCGCCCCGCCCAGCGCCACCGCCGAGGAGGTCGATGAGCTCCAGGCTCTGGTGGCCGAGGCCGTCGCCACACCCGAGTGGAAGGCCACCGTGGAACGCAACTACTGGCGCGAGTCGCCGATGCAGGACGAGGAGCTCGACCGGTTCATCGCCGAGGAGACCGACCGCATCACCGACCTGTTCGAGGAGATGGGACAGTGAGCGAGTCCGTGAGCTCTTCGCATCCGGCCACCTCTGAGGGCCTGGACACTGCCGGCGAGCCGGACGCTGGGCGCGCCCATGGCGGGCATGACCTGCCCGGGCCCGCTCCCGTAGGTGCCGGAACCTTCTGGGAGGGCCGTTCGGGGCTGGTGATGCCCGCGGTCATCGCCGGTTTCAGCATCTACATCCTCATGGGCGTGCTGACCATGGACGCCGGGGACGCCGACTTCCCCGGGCCGCAGTTCTTCCCCACGCTCGTCGCGGTGGCGGGCCTGGCGCTGGCGGTGATCATCGCCGTCGGGATCCTCCGCCACCCAGAGCATGCGGAGAATCACTCCGGACGGTCCTGGCGGTTCCACTCGGACTTCCAGTCGCTGGGCTGGACGGTCGGTGGGTTCCTGGCCTTCGCGGTCCTGCTGCCGTGGCTCGGCTGGGTGCTGGCCGGTGCACTGCTGTTCTGGTGCGTGGCCCGCGGGTTCGGTTCGCGCCGGCCGCTGTTCGACGTCCTGATGGCATTGTTCATGAGCTCGATCGCCTACCTGGCCTTCAGCGTGGCCCTCGGACTGAACCTGCCCTCGGGCATCCTGGGAGGGGGATTCTGAGATGGACTCACTGTCCATGCTGATGGAGGGTTTCGCCGGTGCACTGACGCCCGCGAACCTGTTCTGGGTCGTGATCGGGTGCCTGCTGGGCACGGCGGTCGGCGTGATGCCCGGCCTGGGCTCGTCGATGGCCGTGGCACTGCTGCTGCCGATGACCTTCGCCCTGGACCCCACGGCGGCGTTCATCCTCTTCGCCGGGGTGTACTTCGGCGGCCTGTTCGGCGACTCGACCATGGCCATCCTGATGAACACCCCCGGCCAGGCATCCGCCATCGCCTCGACCTTCGAAGGCCACAAGATGGCCCTGGCAGGCCGGGCGCCCCAGGCCCTGGCGACGGCGGCCATCGGCGCATTCGTGGGCGGGTTCATCGCCTCGGTGGTCGTGGTGTTCTTCGCCCCCACCCTGGCGGAGCTGTCCACCAACTTCGGGCCGGCCGAGTACTTCGCACTGGCCCTTTTCGCCTTCATCGCGACCTCCTCGGTGGTCTCCGAGTCCGTGTCCAAGGGCCTGGCCTCCCTCGTGCTGGGCCTGGGCATCGCAACGGTGGGCATCGACGCGGTCACCGGCACCCAGCGAATCGCCAACTGGTAAACGGCGACTCCGCCCAGGGCGATTAGAATCCCAAGCACGGCAGCCCACCACGAGAACCATTCGCGGCCTGCTAACGCCCCTGCGCCCAGTTCGCCGGCGCGGATGCGGGAGATCCTCAGTTTCAGCCCCTCGTAGAACAACTGGTAGGAACTGCTCATGTCCTGGCCGCCGATACCGGCCTCACGGCGTCGGTCGGCCGCATCGGCCTCGACCACGTAACTGGTCCAGATATCCTGCGCAAGATCGAAC
>JAPFFX010000276.1 GCA_026645375.1 Citricoccus sp. WCRC_4
CGCTGGGGCCGGCCGCGCTGGCCGGTCCCCCGCCGCCGGGCGGCGGCGTAGCCCTGCTCGGCGGCGGAACGGTCCGGCCCGGCGTCGAAGGTGGTGGTCACGTCTCCCTGCGCGCCGGCCGCGAACACCCGCGGGTACCGGGCGTAGGCCTGGAAGGCCTGGATCTGGCCGGCCAGGTCGGCGACCGTCTGCTGGAGCTGCTCGACCTCGTCCTTCAGGGCCACGATCCGCCGGATGCCCTCGAGGGACACGCCCTCACGGGACAGTTGCTGGATGGTGCGGAGCCGGTCCACGTCCTGCCGGGAGTAGCGGCGCTGCCGTCCGCCCTGGCGCTGCGGGACCACCAGGCCCATGCGGTCGTACTGGCGCAGGGTCTGCGGGTGCATGCCCGCCAGCTCGGCGGCCACCGAGATCACGTACAGCGGCTCATCCCAGGCGGTGGTCACAGCCGCGCCTTGTCCGCCAGCGCGGCCCGCGGGTCATGGCCGGCCGCGGCCCGGGCATAGGCCTCGACGGCCGCGCGGGCCTCCTCGGACAGCGAGGCCGGCACCGCCACCTGCAGCTCGACCAGCAGGTCGCCGCTGGCCTTGGAGGTCTTCACCCCGCGGCCCTTGACGCGCAGCACCCGGCCCGAGGAGGTCCCGGCCGGGACCTTCACCTTCACGTAGCCGTCCAGGGTGGGCACCTGGATGGTGGCCCCCAGGGCGGCCTCGTCGAAGGTGACCGGCACGTGGATGCGCAGGTTGTCGCCCTCGCGGTGGAAGAACGGGTGCTCGCGCACCTTGACGGTCACCAACAGGTCCCCGGGACCGGCCGCGCCGGGCGCGCCCTTGCCCCGGGCCCGGACCTTCTGCCCGTCCTTGATGCCGGCGGGGATGCGCACGTCGATGACGTCCCCGTCCGGTTCCCGCAGGGAGATGGTGGTCCCGCGCACGGCGCCGGCGAAGGAGATCGTGGTGGTGGCGGTGCGGTCCGCGCCCTTGGTCGGCGTCCCGTAGCCGCCGAATCCACCGCGGCCGCCGGAGGGCCCGCCGTACCCCCCGCCCCCGCCGCTGAAGCCACCGAACAGGTCGGCGAACTCCGGCGGGACGTCCCCGGAGGTGGAATACGACCGGCGGCCTCCGGAGCCGCTGGTGAACAGCCCCCCGAAGAGGTCCTCGAAGCCCCCGCCGCCGGCACCGGGGCCACCGGCACCCGCGCCGGGGGCGCTGAACCGGGCGCCGGAGCCCATCGCCCGGATGGCGTCGTACTGCTGGCGCTCCTCCGGGTCCGAGAGCACGGCGTTGGCCTCGGTGATCTCCTTGAACCTCTTCTCGGCCGCGTCGTCACCGGGGTTCTGGTCCGGGTGGTACTTCCGGGCCAGCTTCCGGTAGGCCTTCTTGATGTCGGCTTCCGAGGCGTCCTTGGAGACACCGAGGGTGGCGTAGAAGTCCTTGTCCACCCAATCCTGTGAGGCCATGGTGCCTCCTTTCGGGTCAGTTCGGTCCGGTGAGGGGGTCCTGGGCGGTGATGACTAGCCCTCCGCGCCGGCGGAGACCATCACCTGGGCGGCACGCAGCACGCGGCCCTCGCGCACGTAGCCGTTGCGGAAGACCTGCACGATGTGCTCCTCCGGCACGTCGGTGCTGGGCTGGCGCAGCATCGCCTCGTGCTGGGCCGGGTCGAACGGCTGCCCGGCCAGGTGCTCCTGGTCCTGCCGCTCCAGCCCGAACCCGGAGAGCACCGTGTCGAACTTGGTGGCGATCGCGGCGAACGGCCCCTCGGCCAGGTCGCCGGCGGCGCGGGCGGCGTCCAGGTCGTCGAGCACCGGCAGCAGGGCGGTCAGCAGGGACTGGATGGCGTTGTCCTTCGCCACGTTCCGGTCCCGCTCCACGCGGCGCTTGTAGTTCACGAATTCCGCCTGCACGCGCAGCAGGTCGTTGCGCAGTTCCTCCTCGCGGACGGTGGCGCCGGCCGTGTCCGGGTCCTGGGCGCCGGTGATCCCCGCGTCCGCGGCATCGCCCTCGGTGTCCGCGGCGGCCTCGTTGAGGATCCGCTCGGCCTGGGAGAGCGCGTCGCCGTCCTCGTCGGGGCCCGCGGCGGCTCCGCCGTCGGCCGGCTGCCCGCCGGTGGGCTGGCGCACCTGGCCGGTCTCCGGGTCGATCCGGCGCTTGTCCTGGAAGCTCACCGGCTCCTCGCGCTCCTCGTGCTCTTCGTCGTGTCCGTGATGGGGCATGGTCTCTCGTCCTTTCCTCCGGTGCCCTGCGGGCCGGCCGTCCCGCCGTGTGGCAGGGCGGCCGGCCCGGGTCCGGTGGTCCGCTCACGCGGACCGGGTGTCAGGGGTGCTGGGGGGCGGGGATCACTTGGAGCCCGCGTCCTTCGGCTCGTCCTCGTCCACGACCTCGGCGTCGACGATGTCCTCGTCGGCGGAGGTCCCGGCGCCCTCACCGCCACCGGCGGCACCGGCATCGGCGCCGGCAGCGCCGGCCTCGGCGGACTGGGAGGCGTACAGGGCCTCACCGATCTTCGTCTGGGACGCCTGCAGCTTCTCGTAGGCGGCCTTGATCTCGGTGTCGTTGTCCTGCTTCTCGAGGGCCGCCTTGAGGGCGTCGACGTCGGCCTGGACCTCGGTCTTGATGTCCTCGGGCAGCTTGTCGCCGTTGTCCTTGAGGAGCTTGTCCACCGAGTAGGCGGTCTGCTCGGCCTGGTTGCGGCGGTCGGCGGCCTCGCGGCGCTCCTTGTCCTCGGCGGCGTGCGCCTCGGCGTCCTTCACCATGCGGTCGATGTCCTCATCGGACAGCGAGGTGCCGCCGGTGATGGTCATGGACTGCTCGGTGCCGGTGCCCTTGTCCTTGGCGGAGACGTGGACGATGCCGTTGGCGTCGATGTCGAAGGTGACCTCGACCTGCGGCATCCCGCGCGGGGCCGGCGCGATGCCGGTCAGCTCGAAGGTGCCCAGCGGCTTGTTGTCCCGCGTGAACTCGCGCTCACCCTGGAAGACCTGGATGGACACGGAGGGCTGGTTGTCCTCGGCGGTGGTGAACGTCTCCGAGCGCTTGGTCGGGATGGCCGTGTTGCGCTCGATGAGCTTGGTCATCACGCCGCCCTTGGTCTCGATGCCCAGGGAGAGCGGGGTGACGTCGATCAGCAGCACGTCCTTGCGCTCGCCCTTGAGCACGCCGGCCTGCAGCGCGGCACCCACGGCCACGACCTCGTCCGGGTTCACGCCCTTGTTGGGCTCCTTGCCGGCCAGCTCCTTGACCAGGTCGGCCACGGCCGGCATGCGGGTGGAACCACCCACGAGCACGACGTGGTCGATGTCCGAGACGGACACGCCGGCCTCCTTGATGACGTCCTTGAACGGCTGCCGGGTGCGCTCCAGCAGGTCCGAGGTCATCTCCTGGAACTTGGCGCGGGACAGGTGCTCGTCCAGGTGCACCGGGCCCTCCGGGGTGACGGACAGGTACTGCAGCGAGATGTTCGTGGAGGTGGCCGAGGACAGCTCCTTCTTGGCCTGCTCGGCGGCCTCCTTCAGGCGCTGCAGGGCGATCTTGTCCTTGGACAGGTCGGCGCCCTTGGACTTGGCCTGGGCCAGCAGCCAGTCGACGACCCGCTGGTCCCAGTCGTCGCCGCCGAGCCGGTTGTCACCGGCGGTGGAGCGGACCTGGATGGTGGAGAAGTCGTCCTCGTCCTTGCCCACCTCGAGCAGGGAGACGTCGAAGGTGCCGCCGCCGAGGTCGAAGACCAGGATGAGCTCGTCCTCCTTGCCCTTCTCCAGGCCGTAGGCCAGGGCGGCGGCGGTCGGCTCGTTGATGATGCGCATCACGTTCATGCCGGCGATCTCACCGGCCTCCTTGGTGGCCTGGCGCTCGGCGTCGTTGAAGTACGCCGGGACGGTGATCACCGCGTCGGTGACCTTCTCGCCCAGGTAGTCCTCGGCGTCGTGCTTGAGCTTCATCAGGGTGCGCGCCGAGATCTCCTGCGGCGTGTACTTCTTGCCGTCCATCTCGGTGGACCAGTCGGTGCCCATGTGGCGCTTGACGGAGGCGATGGTGCGCTCCGGGTTGTTCACGGCCTGGCGCTTGGCGATCTCGCCGACCAGCACCTCCCCGGACTTGGAGAAGGCCACGACGGACGGGGTGGTCCGGGAGCCTTCGGCGTTCGCGATGACGACGGGGTCGCCGCCCTCGAGGACGGAGACGACGGAGTTGGTGGTACCGAGGTCGATTCCCACTGCACGGGACATGGCGGTTCCTTTCCCTGACGATTGGAGGTGATGCGGTTCAGACGCCCGGTGAGAGGTGGCTCGAGCCGATGTCGACCCGCTGCCATCCAGCCACCTGAGCGTTCAGGACTCAAGGTTTCATGGCCGGGAGTTCCGTGTCAATCTGCCTTGAGTCCAGATGACTCAACTTTGTGTCGCCGGGTATAACCGGGACGGTCCGGGATTCATTCCCGTCCCGGCCCGCAGCGCACCGCCGCACGCCGGCGCCCCGCCCGCGCGGGAGGCGGGGACGCCTGGAACGGGCGACCGCCCCGGCCACCACGGCGGGGAGGGGACGGCTCTCACCAGCACCGATGGCAATCATGAGAAAACGCTGGGACTCTCCTGATGCCACGCTGGGCGCTTCTTGCACGCGGGGGCTCCGGGTGTTTGAGTGAGGTCATCACCCACCGCGGCGCCCGCAGCACCTCTGTGGCGCCGCCCGGAAAGGAGTCATCATGGCAGCCAAGGACACCCCTGCGAAGTACACCGTTCCCGGACTCGAACTCGAGGACGGCCACCGTGTCGGTGAGATCCTCCAGCTGCGCCTGCACGCACTGAACGACCTGCAGCTGACCCTGAAGCACGCCCACTGGAACGTGGTCGGCCAGAACTTCATCGGCGTGCACGAGATGCTCGACCCCCAGATCGAGGAGGTCCGCGCCGCCGTGGACGTGCTGGCCGAGCGCATGGCGACCCTGGGCGTCTCCCCCACCGGCACCCCGGGCGCCCTGGTGAAGGAGCGGACCTGGGACGACTACGACCTGGGCCGCGCGGACACCATCGAGCACATCGCCGCCCTGGACCAGGTCTACGACGGTGTGATCGCCGATCACCGCAACGCCATCGAGGAGGCCGGCAAGCTGGATCCGGTCACCGAGGACATCCTCATCGGCCAGACCGGTGGCCTCGAGCAGTTCCAGTGGTTCCTGCGCTCGTTCCTGACCAACGCCGCCGGTGAGCTGAGCACCGCCGGCGAGCACACGGAGAAGGGCGCGGCCCGGAAGGGCGCCGCCAAGAAGTCCTGATCCTCCCGGCGGATCGGCCTGCCGGACCACCGGCGCGGCGCAGGGCCCCGGCATCGTGTCGATGC
>JAPFFX010000298.1 GCA_026645375.1 Citricoccus sp. WCRC_4
CCGTCGCCGTCCAGCCCCGGCCCGGCCCGGCCCCGGACACCCTCCGGTGCCGGGCCGTCCTGTGTCCCGGGCCGTCCTGTGTCCCGGGCCGTCCTGTGTCCCCAATCCCGTGTCCGCAGTCCCGCGTCCTGCACCCAGCCTCCCGCGTCCCGTGCCTCCTCACTGATCGGAAGACGTTCCCCCGGACTTGACCCAGGTCAAGGATTCCCCGGTCACTCCTCCGTACGTTGACGGTGTCAGCAGCAGACACGAAGACCGAAGGGAATCACAGATGACCACCGCCATCACGGCCCACACCATCTTCCGCGCCGAGGGCTTCTCCTGCCCGTCCTGCGTGCACAAGATCGAGAAGCAGGTCGGCCGACTGAAGGGCGTGACGAACGTGGAGGTCCACTTCGCCTCCGCCCGCATCGAGGTCGACCACGACGAGTCCCAGACCACCGTGGACGAGATCGTCGCCGCCATCGCCAGAGCCGGTTACACGGCCACCCCCTCGGCCTTCTGAGCCTCCCCCGCAGCCCGTGACCGCCACCGGTCACGGGCAGCCGGCGGCCCATTCACCCCCCACCGCCCCAACCACTCCCACCGCCCGCACGCCCCCCACCGCCCGCATTCTCCAGAAAGGTCGCACTGCCGTGAACAGGCTCCAGAAGTGGGTCCGCAGCAGCTGGTCCGTCCCCGTCGCCTCGGGCCTGCTGATCCTCCTCGCCCTCGGCATCGAACGCCTGGGCGGCGGCGCCTGGAACACGGTCATCGGGCCGCAGTGGTGGATCGACGCCGGCGCGCACGCCCACGGTTCCGGACACGCCTTCACCCTCGCCAGCCTCCTCATGCTGGCCGCGGCCGTCGTCGCCGGTTACGGGATCGTGGTCAAGGCGGTCCGTGCGCTGATGGTCAAGGTCGTCGGCATCGACCTGTTGGTGTCCATCGCGGCGATCGGCGCCACCCTCATCGGCAACTTCTGGGAGGCGGCCGCGGTCAGCTTCCTGTTCGCCATCGGCCACGCCCTCGAGTCAGCCACCCTGAACAGGACGCGCTCGGCGCTCACCGAACTGGTCGCGGTCGCGCCGGACACGGCGATCGTGATGCGGGACGGTGAGCAGGTGGAGGTCCCGGCCCACCAGGTGAGGATGGGCGAGTTCGTGCTGGTGAAGAACGGCGCGAAAGTGCCCGTGGACGGCCAGGTCGTGTCAGGCACCGGCGCGATCGACGAGGCCTCCATCACGGGCGAGTCCATCCCGGTGGAGAAGAGCGCGTCGGACCAGGTCTTCGCCGGCACGGTCTCCCGCGGGGGCTTCCTGCAGGTGCTCGCCACCGGCGTCGGGGCGGACACCACCCTGGCCCGGATCATCCACCGCGTGGAGGAGGCCCAGGACGCCAAGGCGAGGACCCAGGCCTTCATCGACCGCTTCTCCACGTGGTACACCCCGGCGGTGATCGTGCTGGCCCTGGCCACCTGGCTCATCACCCAGGACGTGGTGCTGGCCCTGACCCTGCTGGTCATCGGCTGCCCCGGCGCCCTGGTGATCTCCATCCCGGTCGCCATCGTCGCCGGCATCGGCCGCGCCGCCCGCAACGGCATCCTCATCAAGGGCGGCGAGTACCTGGAGACCTCCGCGAGGATCTCGGCCGTGGCCGTGGACAAGACCGGCACCCTCACCGAGGGCAGGCCGAGGATGACGGACGTCGTCGTCCTGGATCCCGCCCTCGACCGCACGGAGGTCCTGCGCTGGGCCGCGGCCGCCGAGGCCGGCTCGGAACACCCCCTCGCCCGGCCCATCCTGGACGCCGCCCAGGAGACGGGGGTGGGCCCGGGGGGCGTCCCGGCCGGCGTCACCCCCGTGCCCGGCAAGGGCATCGTGTCCGACGTCGGCGGGCAGCGGGTGCTGATCGGCAACCCGCCACTGCTGGCCCAGTACGACGTGACGGACGACGTCGGCGCCGGCCCGGCCGCGCGCGAGCTCGCCGCCGCCGGCAAGACCCCGATGATCGTCGCCGTCGGCTCGACGGTCGTCGGCGTGATCGCCGTGGCCGACCAGATCCGGCCGGACGCCCCGGCGATGGTCGCCCGGCTGCACGACGCCGGCGTGCAGAAGGTGGTCATGCTCACCGGTGACACCCGCCTGGTGGCCGACTCCATCGGCGCGAGGACAGGGATCGACGAGATCCACGCCGCGCTGCTGCCGGAGGACAAGCTGGACGTGGTGGCGCGGTTGCAGCGTGAGGGCCACACCGTGGCCATGGTGGGCGACGGCGTGAACGATGCCCCGGCCCTGGCCACGGCGGACATCGGGGTGGCCATGGGCGCGGCGGGGTCGGCGGTGGCCGTGGAGACCGCGGACATCGCCCTGATGGGCGACAACCTGATGAAGCTCCCGGAGTCCATCAGCCTGGCCAAGCGCACCGTGAGCGTGATGAGGCAGAACATCGCGATCGCGCTGATCACCGTGGTGCTGCTGCTGGCCGGCGTCTTCGCCGGCGGGGTGACCATGTCGGCCGGCATGCTGGTCCACGAGGCCTCCGTGCTGGTGGTGATCCTCAACGCCATGCGCCTGATGCGCAACGACCGTGGCTCCACCGCGATGGCGAAGGAGCTGCGGTCCCCCTCCCGCCGCCGGGACGTCGAGGCCGCCGAGGGTTCCACGTCCGTGGGCGCCTGAGCGCCCGGCCCGCAGGACTGGATCGGGACGCACGAAACGGGGAGGGTGGGCTCGACGGCCCACCCGCCACCCGGGCATGCCGCCCCGGACCAGGACACAGGAGGAGAACCAGATGTCGAAGGTGTTGGTCTTCAAGGACTTCGGGGGCCCGGAGAACCAGGAGCTCATCGACCGCGAGGTGCCCCAGCCGGCCCCCGGGCAGATCGTGATCCAGGTGAAGGCAGCCGGGGTGAATCCGGCGGACGCGAAGATGCGCCAGGGGCTCTTCGGCAGGAAGCGCACGCTGCCCTCGCCGATGGGCCTGGAGGCCTCCGGAGTCGTCATCGCGGTCGGTGAGGGCGTGGAGGACTTCGCCGTGGGGGACGAGGTCCTCGGCCAGCCGGCCAGGGGGGAGGGCACCTTCGCCGAGCACGCGGTGCTGAACGCGGCCAGGACCGTGGCCAAGCCGCCGGAGATCTCCTTCACCGAGGCGGCGACCATCCCCGTCGCCGGGACGGTCGCCTACGACATCACCCATCAGGTCGAGCTCGAGCCCGGCCAGAGCCTGCTCATCCTCGGGGCCGGCGGCGGCGTGGGCCTGATGGCGGCCCAGATCGGCGCCGTGCACCGGTTCCGGGTGATCGGGGTGGCCAGCGCCTCGAAGAGGGAACTGGTGGAGTCCACGGGCGCCACGTTCGTCGAGTCCGGCGACGGCGTGGCGGACCGGGTGCGCCAGATCGCCCCCGAGGGCGTGGACCTGGTCGTGGACCTGGTCGGCGGTCAGGCACTGCGGGACATCGCGCCCGTGGCGAAGGACCCGGGGCACGTCCTCACGACCGTCGACCCGGAGCTCGCCGAGGAGCTCGGCGGGTCCGGCGTGCGGCGCACCCAGGAGGCCCTGGAGAAGATCACCGGTGTCTTCCAGCACGGCCTCGTCGACCCGAACGTGGGCCGGCGCTTCAGCCTGGCCGAGGCCCAGGACGCCATGGCCGCCGTCGAGGGCGGGCACGCCGCGGGCAAGGTGGTCATCGAGCCGTGAGCGGCGGCCCCCGCCGGATCGAACGCTGGCGGACGAGCGGGGTCAGCGGCCGAACAGCCTGCCCAGCCAGCCCGAGCCGGCGCCCGCGGAACCGCCCGCCCCTGCGCCCACGGAGGCCTTCTGGTCGCACGTGCACCGGTTGGACACCGGCACGTTCCTCATCACCTGGTCCACGTGGTTGCCGCAACCGGCCCACGTGGTCTTACCGCACTTCCTGCACGTCACTGCCTGGCACACGATGCGCCTCCTTGTCCTGAGGTCCTAGGGTCAGAGGCGTACCGATCGACGATCTTCGGCCCCTGCGGAATATACCCCTGGGGGTATTGGTTGAGAGCATACATCACCTTGCGGGATACCCCCACAGGTATTACTCTCGAATCAGCAACGGATACCCGAGGGGGTATCTGGAACCCAACGAAGGAGACCCCATGCTGCTTGAACGGATCTACGACGAGGACCTCGCCCAGGCCAGCTACTTCATCGGTTGCCAGGCGAACGGCACGGCGGTCGTGGTGGACGCCCGCCGCGATCTGACCCCCTACCTGGACCTCGCCGCCAAGAACGGCATGACCATCGTGGCGGTCACCGAGACCCACATCCACGCCGACTACCTCTCCGGCACCCGCGAGCTGGCCGCGAAGACCGGCGCCGAGATCTACGTGTCCGGCGAGGGAGGCCCGGACTGGACCTACGGCTTCGAGGCGAACCTGCTGCATGACGGCGAGTCCATCAAGGTCGGCAACATCACCATCCAGGCCGTGCACACCCCCGGCCACACCCCCGAGCACCTGTCCTTCCTCGTGACCGACGGGGCCTTCAGCGACCAGCCGGGGTACATGCTGACCGGTGACTTCGTCTTCTCCGGAGACCTCGGCCGTCCGGACCTGCTGGACGAGGCCGCCGGTGGGGTGGACACCCGCTTCGGCGGCGCCAAGGACCTGTTCCGCAGCCTGAAGGAGAAGTTCGTGACGCTGCCGGACCACGTCCAGGTCTACCCGGCCCACGGCGCCGGCTCGGCCTGCGGCAAGGCCCTGGGCGCGATCCCCTCCTCCACGGTCGGCTACGAGCGTCTCTACGCCTGGTGGGGCAAGTACGTCGCGGCCGATGACGAGCAGGGCTTCGTCGACGAGTTGCTGGCCGGCCAGCCGGACGCGCACGCCTACTTCGGCCGCATGAAGCGCGAGAACCGGGACGGCCCGGTCGTGATGGGCGAGCGCGCTCCCCTGCAGGAGCTCGCCGTCGAGGACGTGGCCCGCGACCTGGAGCAGGACAGGATCACCTTCGTGGACACCCGCCCCGTGGACGAGGTCCACGCCGGGACCGTCCCCGGGTCGATCAGCATCCCCGCCCCGGGCAAGATGGCCACCTACGGCGGCTGGGCCTACGATCCGGAGAAGGATGACCGCCCGCTGGTGCTGCTGGCCCAGGACCAGGAGCAGGCCCAGCAGTTCTGGGACCACCTGGTGCGCGTGGGCATCGACAACGTCTCCGGGTACGTCACCGGGGTCGAGGGCCTGCCGACCACCACGCCCCGGATCATCCAGCCGGAGGAGCTCGAGGGCTTCGACGCGGCCCTGGTCCTGGACGTGCGCAACAAGACCGAGCACACCGACGGCCACATCCCGGGCTCGCGCCAGCTGAGCGCCGGCCGCGTGCTGTGGCACCAGGACCAGCTGCCCACCGAGGGCACCATCGTGACGTACTGCCAGTCCGGGGTGCGCAACTCGGTGGCCGCCAGCGCACTGCGCCGGGCCGGGCACGACGTCGTCGAGCTCGACGGCAGCTTCAGCGCCTGGTCCGAGTGGGCCCGCCGCAGCGGCGTCCAGCCGGAGACCTCCGAGACCGCCCAGGAGCCGGTCAGCGCCTGA
>JAPFFX010000309.1 GCA_026645375.1 Citricoccus sp. WCRC_4
TCGGGTTCGAAGTGCAGCGCCGCCATGCCGTTCTCGACACCGAACCAGGCGCGGTAGATGCCGGGAATCCAGACGGGAAACCCCGCCACGTAGCCGAGGGCGGTTGCCGTGACGACCACGAGGAACAGGCCGGCGAGCCCGACGAGGGTACCGGCCTACAGCGCGGACAGACTCTGCGTCGTGGTTGGACACGTCACCGGTGTCCTCAGCGACTGGCTCCCCGGCAGGCGACGTGGTCACCCCATCACGTAGCACTGCTTCACCCGTTTCGCCCCGTGGCCAGGGCCGGTCGTAGAGTGGAGGCGACCATCCCGAGCGGCTGAGAGATCTGGCTCCGTGACGCCGCAGCAACCCGTCCGTGGTCCTTGGGTGCCCTCCCGGCACCGAGGGGACCGGACCAGGTGCTACCGCCAGATTCGATGGAAAGAAGGTTCTGACTTGTCCGTTGCCCCGCACTCCGCTCCCACCGCCAGCGCGCGCGCCACTCCCGCCCACGTCACCGGCGCACTGCCGGGTCCGCTGCCGGCCGACGTCGTGGACGCCGCCGACCCTGGGATCCACCCGGGCCGGCCCGAGGGCCTGCTGCACGGCGGGCTCGGGGACGGCCGACCCGTACGCGAGGAGGACCGTCTCGCGTTCTGGGACGCCGCCGCACGGCGCCTCGACTGGGAGACGCCCTGGCACACCACCCACTCCTGGACTCCCGCCGACCCGGCCGCCGAGCGCGGCCCGGAGATCCGCTGGTTCGAGGGCGGCCGGCTGAACGTCGCGGTGAACTGCGTGGACCGGCACGTGGCCGCCGGCCGCGGGGAGAAGGTGGCCCTGTACTTCGAGGGCGAGCCCGGTGACCGCCGCGCCGTGACCTACGCCCAGCTCCAGCGTGAGGTCAGCCAGGCGGCCAACGCCCTGCTCGAGCTGGGCATCGGCAGGGGCGACCGCGTGGTGGTCTACCTGCCGGTGCTCGTGGAGACGATCGTCATCACCCTGGCCTGCGCGCGGATCGGCGCGGTGCACTCGCTGGTGTTCGGCGGCTTCTCGGCCGAGGCGCTGCGCTTCCGCGTGGAGGACACCGGCGCGAAGCTGCTGGTCACCTCGGAGGGCCAGTACCGCCGCGGCCAGGCCGTGCCCGTCAAGGACAACGCGGACGAGGCCGTGGCCGGCCAGAACCAGATCGAGCACGTGCTGGTGCTCGACCGCACCGGCCACACCGAGGTCGGGGACGGGCCGGGCCAGATCAGCTGGACCGAGGGCCGGGATGTGTGGTGGCACGAGATCGTGGACCGCCAGCCGGAGACCCACACTCCGGAGTACTTCGACGCCGAGACCCCGCTGTTCATCATGTACACCTCGGGCACCACCGGCCAGCCCAAGGGCCTCGTGCACACCTCGGGCGGTTACCTCACCCAGGCCTCCTGGTCCTACGACTACCTGTTCTCCCATCCGGACGTGTCCGAGCGGGATAAGGACGTGCACTGGTGCACCGCGGACCTCGCCTGGGTCACCGCGCACACCTACGAGATCTACGGGCCGCTGTCCAACGGCGTCACGGAGGTCATCTACGAGGGCGTGCCGAACGCCCCGCACCCGGGCCGGCACTTCGAGGTCATCGAGCGCTACGGCGTCACCTCCTACTACACCGCTCCCACGCTGGTCCGGTCGCTGATGGGCTGGTTCCCGGAGGGCATCCCCGCCGGGCACGACCTGTCCTCGATCCGCCTGGTCGGCACCGTCGGCGAGGCCGTCAACCCGGAGGCGTGGACGTGGGCCCGCACCCAGATCGGCCGGTCGTACCTGGCCGGCCTGGACGCCCGGCTCCAGGCCGAGACCCGCGACGCCGGCGCGCGGGTCCCCCGCGACGGTTCCGTGGGCGTGCCGATGGTGGACACCTGGTGGCAGTCCGAGACCGGCGCCACCGTGCTCTCCCCGCGGCAGACGGACGAGCGGTTCAAGCCCGGGTGCGGCTCCCGCCCGCTGCCCGGCGTGGAGACCGCGGTGGTGGACGACGACGGCACGCCGGTCGCGGACGGCCTGCAGGGCTACGTGGTGGTCACCCGGACCGGCCCCGCCATGGCGCGGACGGTGTGGGGCAACCCTGCCCGGTACTTCCACTCCTACTGGAAGCAGTACGCCGAGCAGGGCTGGTTCCTGGCCGGCGACGGCGCCAAGGTCGACGAGGACGGGGACACCTGGATCCTCGGCCGCATCGACGACGTCATCAACATCTCCGGACACCGCCTGTCCACCATCGAGATCGAGTCAGCGCTCGTGTCCCACCCCGGGGTGGTCGAGGCCGGGGTCTGCCCCGTGCCGGACGCGAAGACCGGGCATGCCGCCGTCGCCTTCGTGGTGGCCCGGGAGGGCTTTGGGGACGACTCCGCGCCGGCCGGTGCCAGCGAGGAACTGCGCCGGCACGTCGGCAAGGTCATCGGGCCGGTGGCCAAGCCGCGCGAGGTCGTCTTCGTCCCGGATGTCCCCAAGACCCGCTCCGGCAAGATCATGCGCCGACTGCTGACCCAGCTCTACGAGGGCACCGCCCTGGGCGACACCACTTCCCTGCAGAACGAGCCCTGCGTCGGCCAGATCGCCGAGGTCATGAGCCGTCGGGCCCCGCACCGCACGGCCGGCGCGCAGGGCGGCTGACCCCG
>JAPFFX010000317.1 GCA_026645375.1 Citricoccus sp. WCRC_4
CCACCGGCACGCCGACGGACATCGGCCACGCCGTGGCCTGGCTGTCCTCGGACTACGCGCGGCTCGTGACCGGCACGGACCTGGTCGTCGACGGCGGCGCCCGGGCCAAGAACTTCGCCTATCACCCGGCCGGGCCGGAGGATCTGGCCGGACCCGTTCCGGTGGTTCCCCTCGACCTGCGCGGCTGAGCGCCGCGGTCCGGCAGGGGAGGGGCCCGCAGTCCACGACGACGGGCGACCGGGCATCCCGGCCGCCCCCCGCACGCTGGCGTTCACGGTGCGACCGCGCAGCGGTGCCGGTGATACGGCCGCGCGGGAGGACGCTCGCGGGGCCGCTCGGCGCTCAGGAGGTGACGTCCACGGCCTGTCCCGGGTGGACCGGAGGCGGCAGCCTGTGGTCCTGTCCGTAGACGGGGGACGAGGTCAGGAACGGGATGGCCGCCGCCCGCTCGGCGTCGGCGGGCTCGTCCGGGAACGCGTCCTCGATGGTGCGGTGGCGCTCGACGACGCCGGCCCTGAACTCGGGATGCGTCAGGATGAAGAGGTCTCCGCGGCGTACCCCGGCCAGGACTCGCTGTCCGGCCTCCTCGGCGCTCATGTAGGGCTGGTGGGCGGCGGCCTCCAGGTGCCGGGGGTCCGGCTGGTCGTAGCCGGAGGCGCCGTAACCCTCGGGGCGGTTGGCCACGGCCGCGGCGATGTTCGAGTGGGTCGGACCGGGGCAGTAGGCGCTGACCCCGATGCCCTCCGGTGCCAGCTCGATGTGCAGGGCCTCGGACAGGGCGATCACTGCGGCCTTGGTCATCGAGTAGAGGCCGGCGACGATCGGCATCAGCCCGGCCATGGACGAGGTGTTGACGATGTGCGCCCCGGTCCGGCCGGGCTTCTCCCGCCGCAAGAGGGGCAGGAAGGCCTGCAGCCCGTGGCCGACGCCCTTGATGTTGACGTCGATGAGCCAGTCCCAGTCCGCGGGGGTCGCGGCGCTGACGGGGCCCGTCAGGCCGATCCCCGCGTTGTTGACCAGGAGGTCGATGCCGCCGGTCTCCTCCTCCACCCGGCGGGCCGCCTCCAGCATGGCCGGCAGGTCGGTGACGTCCACCTGCAGGGAGTGGACGTCGAAACCGCGGGTGGCGAAGTCCTGCACCGTCTCCCGGAGGTGCCCGGGCGTCCTCCCCGTCACGTAGACGCGCATGCCCGCCTCCAGGCAGGCCAACGCGATGCCCCGGCCGATGCCGCTGCTGCCGCCGGTGATGACGGCGACCCTTCCCTCGAGCTGGTCCATGGGTGTTCTCTCCTTGCGCTCGCGATGATCCGGTCGTGGCGGCGTCAGCCGGCCAGCCGCTCGGTGTACTCGGCCTCCGTGTGCCGGCGGACCGTCTCGGGGCTGACACCCGGGGCGCACTCCACGAGGACCAGCCCGCCGTCCTCCACGTGGAACACGGCGAGGTCGGTGTAGACGCGGGTGACGACGCGAGCGCCGGTCAGCGGGAACGTGCACTCCCTCACCAGCTTCGGGACGCCCTTCCGGTCCACGTGCTCCATGCAGATCCACACCTGGGGCGTCCCGGCCACGAGGTCCATCGCCCCGCCCACGGCAGGATTCCGGCCGGGGACGTACCAGTTGGCCAGGTCCCCGGCCGCCGAGACCTGGAGGGCGCCGAGGATCGTCACGTCCAGGTGGCCCCCGCGGATCACGGCGAAGGACATCGCCGAGTCCACGATCGCCGCCCCCGGTCGCAGGGAGACCGGCTTCTTCCCCGCGTCGGTCAGGTCCGGATCCTCATGTCCCTCGCCCGGGTGGGGCCCGAGGCCGAGCACGCCGTTCTCGGCGTGCAGGACGACCTCGACGTCCTCCGGGATGAAGCGGGGCACGGCCAGGGGGATGCCCACGCCCAGGTTGACGGTGTAGCCGTCGAGCAGGTCCCGGGCCACCCGGGCGGCCACCTGGTCACGGTCCAGCCCGCGGGGCGGGGCCGGGGTGGTCTCGGTCGGGGTCGAACTCATCGCATCTCCTCGGCGGTCGGGATGGTGGTGTCCCGGGGGTCAGCGGGCACCGTGCGCACGATGTGCGCGGTGGCGGGCACTGCTTCGGCCGTCATCACCACGTGGTCCACGAAGACTCCCGGCAGGTGGATGTCGTCCGGGTCCAGGACGTCGACGTCCACGATCTCCTCGACCTCGACGAACGTGAGCCGGCCGCACATCCCGGCCAGCGGATTGAAGTTGCGGGCCGAGCGGCGGAACCGGATGTTGCCCTTGCGGTCCCCGCGGTGTCCCTTCACCAGGGCGACGTCGGCGCGGATGCCCCGTTCCAGCACGTGGGGGCGGCCGTCGAAGTCGCGGGTCTCCTTCGGCTCGACCCGGGTGTGGGGGTGTCCGTCCCGGTAGGACAGCGCGAACTCCCCGTCCGAGAGCATGGTCCCGGCCCCGGAGGGGGTGTAGAAGGCGGCGATGCCGGCCCCGCCGGCACGCATGCGCTCGGCCAGGGTGCCCTGGGGGACCAGCTCGAACTCCACGCGGCCGGCGAAGTACTCCTCGTAGAACTCCGGCAGGATCGGGAAGGACGCGGTCAGGCGGCGCAACCGGCCCTCCCGCAGCAACCGGCCCACGCCCTTGAAGTCCTCGCCGACGTTGTTGACGTACAGGTGCAGCTCGGTCTTGCCCAGGTCGCACAGCGCGTTGAGCAGGGCATCGGGGCGGCCGGAGGCACCGAAGCCCCCGACGGCGACGGTGGCGCCGTCGGGCACCGCGTCCAGGTGCCCGTGCAGGTCCTGCCGGAACTTGTCGATCACTGCGGCTCTCCGTTCATCGTGCATGGCCTCGGGGGGTGGACGGCCACCATGGTCCAGGCCACGGTCCGTCCCCGACAGTGAACCTGCGCGCCGGTGTGCGCACAGCACCCTTTCCGCCGGACAGAACCCCCGGTGGCGGGCCGCGGCCCGAGGTCCGCGGGGTGATCGGCCGGCCCGCCACGCGCCGCCGTCACCCGCAGCACTGACCTGCTTCCGTGCCACGGAAGGAGGCTGGTGATGGGCGTCACACGTGGGCGACGGTAGGTCCATCCTCAGGTGGTGCGGAGGCGGCCGAGGCCGTCGGCGTCCGGACCACGCCAGCTTCAGTCAGAAAGGGGTCCCATGAGCATGAAGACTCGGGCGGTCGTGTGCCGTGAGCCCGGACAGCCCTGGGAAGTCACCGAACTCGACCTCGATGAGCCCAAGGCCAACGAGGTCCGCATCAAGATGATGGCCGCCGGGATGTGCCACTCCGACGACCACATCCAGAAGGGTGACGCCCCCATGCGCATGCCCGTGGTGGGTGGGCACGAGGGCGCCGGCATCATCGACGCCGTGGGCGAGGGGGTCACCCGCGTCAAGGTCGGTGACCACGTGGTGTGTTCCTTCATCCCCGCCTGCGGGTCCTGCCGTTACTGCTCCACCGGTCGCCAGAACCTCTGCGACTCCGGAAAGAACGCGGCCACCGGTGAGTTCCCGGACGGGACGTTCCGGTTCCACCAGGACGGCGTGGACTTCGGCGGGCTGTGCGTGCTGGGGACCTTCTCCCAGTACACCGTGGTCTCCGAGTACTCCGTGATCCCGGTCCCGCAGGACCTGCCCTTCGAGGTCGCCTGCCTGGTCGGCTGCGGCGTGCCCACCGGCTGGGGCTCCGCCGTCCACGCCGCCGGCGTCGAGGCGGGCCAGACCGCGGTGGTGTTCGGCGCGGGCGGTGTCGGCATGAACGCGGTCCAGGGTGCGGCCATGGCCGGTGCCCAGCGCGTCGTGGTGGTGGACCCCGTGGAGTTCAAGCGGGACAAGGCCCTCGAGTTCGGGGCGACCCACGTGTTCCCCACCGCCCAGGAGGCCACCGACTTCGTCATCGAGTCGACCTGGGGGGAGCTGGCAGACCACGCCATCATCACGGTCGGCAGCCTGCACGACGAGGTCATCCACGACGCCATCAACATCGTGGGCAAGTCCGGGCAGGTGACCATCACCGCCGTCGGCAACGGGTCCATCAAGGAACACCCGGGCATGCTGATCGGCTTCCAGCGGCGGATCCAGGGTGCCATCTTCGGAGCCTGCAACCCGCTGCACGACGTGCCCCGCCTGGTGAGCATGTACCAGAACGGCAAGCTCAAGCTCGACGAGCTCATCACGAACCGCTACAGCATGGACCAGGTCAACGAGGGGTACCAGGACATGCTCGACGGCAAGAACATCCGCGGCATCATCACCATCGAGCACTGATCGAAGCGCGAGAGAGAGAACACCATGACTGCAGTCATCGACCCCCAGGAAGCACTCGACACACCGCTGCTCCAGGACAACGTCCAGCTGATCGGCGGCGAGTGGGTCCCCGCCGCCGGCGGTGAGTCCATCGAGGTCATCAATCCCGCCAACCGCGAGGTCCTCGGGCGGGTGCCGCGCGGCACCGCCGAGGACGTGGACGCCGCCGTCCAGGCCGCCGAGCGGGCACTGCCGGCCTGGCGGGACCTCAACGCCACGGCCCGGGCCGGCCTGCTGTACCGCTGGGCCGCGCTCGTGGAGGAGCACGCCCAGGTCCTGGACCAGCTGGAGTCCCGCGACGTCGGCCGGCCGCACTGGGGTCCGTCGCCGCTGGCCGGGATGATCCGCTTCATCGCCGGCCAGGCGGACAAGGTCCACGGCGTCTCCCTGCCGACCTACTCCCCGGACGTCCTCGGCTTCACCCTCCGCGAGCCCTACGGCGTGGTGGGGGCCATCATCCCGTGGAACGCCCCCGGGCCGATGTTCACGAACGAGGTGGCCGCCGCCATCGCCGCGGGGAACACGATCGTCATCAAGCCGGCCGAGGACGCCCCCCTGGCACCGCTGGCCCTGGCCCGGCTCGCCCAGGAGGCCGGTATCCCCGGGGGCGTGATCAACGTGGTGACCGGCTTCGGCTCCGAGGCCGGGGCCGCCATCCCGAACCATCCCGGGATCCGGCGGGTGGGGTTCACGGGCTCCCCGGCCACCGGGTCGACGGTGATGGAGGCCTGCGCCCGGAACCTCATCCCGCTGCACCTGGAACTGGGCGGCAAGTCACCGCAGGTGATCTTCCCGGACGCGGACCTCTCCGTCGCGGCGCCGGCGATCGCCTCCGGCATCACGTTGAACACCGGCCAGATCTGCGCCGCGGGCTCACGCGTGGTGGTCCACCGCAGCGTCCACCAGGAGATGGTGGAGCGTCTGGCCACGGCCATGCAGAAGGTCACGGTGGGCCCGTGGTACCAGCAGGTCAACATGGGCCCCCTGATCAACGGCCGCCAGCACGAACGGGTCATGGGCTACATCGAGGCCGGGCGGACCAGCGGGGCGGATCTGGTGCTGGGCGGTGACGCACCGTCCGGTGGCGACTACGGCGACGGGTTCTTCGTCACCCCGACGCTCTTCGACAATGTCCGCCCGGACATGACGATCGCCCAGGAGGAGATCTTCGGCCCGGTGCTCTCGGTCATCCCCGTGGACGATGAGCAGGAGGCCGTCGCGGTGGCCAACGGCGTCGACTACGGCCTGGTGGCCTCGGTGTGGACCGAGGACGTGGGCACCGCGGTGCGCATGTCCCGGGCCCTGCAGGCAGGTCAGGTCGGCGTCAACAACGCCCTGGGCGCCGGTGTCATCGGCGGGCCCTTCGGCGGGTACAAGAACAGTGGCTTCGGCCGGACCATGGGCGCGGACGCAGTCCTGAACTGGACGCAGGTCAAGACCGTCTCGATGCGTGGCGCCACGCGTCCGGGGAACTGAAAGGAACCATCACCATGGCAATGACGACGTCTTCCGTCGCCACCGACGAGGCCGGGTCGACGACCCTCACCACGCGGGCCGCCGTCGCCCGCGGTCCCCACGAGGGCTGGCAGGTGACCGAACTGCAGCTGGACCCGCCGAAGGAGCACGAGGTCCGCGTCCGCCTGCACGCCGCGGGGCTGTGTCATTCGGACCACCACATCACGGCCGGGGACGCCCCGGTCCGCTTCCCGATCGTGGGCGGCCACGAGGGCGCCGGCGTGGTGGAGTCGGTGGGTCCCAGCGTCACCCGGGTCAGGCCGGGGGACCGCGTGGTGTGCGCCTACATCCCGGCGTGCGGATACTGCCGTCCCTGTTCGACCGGACACCAGAACATGTGCGTCAAGGGGCTCAATGCCGGGACGGGAATGTTCCTGGATGACACGTTCCGCTTCCACGATGAGGCGGGCGAGGACGTGGGCGGCTTCTGCACCCTGGGGACGTTCTCCCAGTACACGGTCGTCTCCGAGTACGCCGTGGTCCCGCTGCCGGACGACATCCCCTTCGAGCTGGGGTCCCTCGTCGGCTGCGGCGTCCCCACGGGCTGGGGGTCCGCCGTCTACGCCGCCGAGGTCCGCGCCGGGGAGACCGTCGTGATCTTCGGGGCCGGTGGCGTCGGGTCCAATGCCGTCCAGGGGGCCCGCTACGCCGGGGCCAAGAACGTCGTGGTCGTCGACCCCGTGGCCTTCAAGCGGGATTCGGCGCTGGAGCTGTTCGGGGCCACCCATGCCTTCGCCACGGCGCAGGAGGCCCATGACTTCGTCGTGGAGACCACCTGGGGGCAGCTGGCGGACAAGGTGATCATCACCGCGGACGTCGTCACCCAGGAGATGGCCAACGCCGGGATCGCGATGACCGGCAAGGGCGGCAAGCTGACCATCACCTCGGTGGGGCACCTCAACGAGCAGGCCGTCACCATCCACGCCGGCATGCTCATCAGTTATCAGCGCCAGATCCGCGGCGCCCTGTTCGGGGACTGCAATCCGCTCCACGACATCCCCAAGCTGCTGGGCCTGTACCGGTCCGGGGACCTCAAGCTCGAGGAGCTCATCACGCGCCGGTACGCCCTCGACGAGGTCAACACGGCGTACGAGGACCTGCTCGCGGGCCGGAACATCCGCGGCATCATCGTCCATGACTAGGGGAGACACCATGAGTCACACTCTTCACGGGATCCTCGATCCCACCGGGGCGGGGCCTGCCCAGGAACAGGCCCCGCCGGTGGCCGACCGGGCGCGGCGGCCCCCGTCCCTGACCGGCCTGCGCGTCGGCCTGCTGGACAACACCAAGCACAACGCCCTGCTGTTCCTGCGTGCGGTCGGTGACCTGCTGACCACGGAGCACGGCGCGCAGGAGGTGAGCATCGTGGAGACCAAGCAGAACTTCTCGGTGCCCGTCGACCGCAGCATCGTCGACCGGTACCGGGAGCACTGCGACGTGGTCATCACCGGCGTCGGCGACTGCGGATCGTGCAGCGCCGCCGCCGTGGCCGACGGCATCGCCTTCGAGCGCGCCGGGCTGCCGGCCGCCGTCGTGCTCACGGACGCCTTCGACATCACCGGCCGGGCCATGGCCCAGGTGCAGGGCGACGCCGACTACGAGTGGGTCGAGACCGAGCACCCGATGGCCGTGCTCACCGAGGATGAGGTCCGAGCCCGGGCCCGGACCCTGGTGTCCGAGATCGTCGGCCGCCTGACGATGGCGGAGGCGGCGTGATGGACGCCGGGCAGAACGGTCACCAGGGCGTGGACGCGACGATGGCCCAGGCGGCCATCGAGTACGCCTACGACCAGGGGTGGTCGGACGGGCTGCCGCTGGTCCCGGCCACGAGGGAACTGGTCGACCGGTTCCT
This sequence comes from Citricoccus sp. WCRC_4, assembly GCA_026645375.1. Lineage (GTDB taxonomy): Bacteria > Actinomycetota > Actinomycetes > Actinomycetales > Micrococcaceae > Citricoccus. The sequence goes on from JAPFFX010000317.1 coordinate 7,647, forward strand.
GGCCGCCGGTGGCCGTCCCGCCGACGAGGTCATCGGCCACCTGCAACAGGTGGACCGCACCGTCACGGTCGAGTTGCTGGCCATCAACGCCGCGATGGCGGGATGCCGCCCGGAGTACTTCCCGGTGGTGCTGGCCGCGTGGCGGGCCCTGACCAAGGAACGGGCGACGAGCGGCGGGGGCTGGCAGTCCACCAGCGGGCCGGCACCGCTGGTGATCGTCAACGGAGCGATCCGGAAGGAGCTCGGCATCAACCACTCCGGAGGCGTCTTCGGTCCGGGTTTCCGTCCGAACGCGACGATCGGACGGGCGATCGGGCTGACGGTGCGCAACGCCTACGGCATCCGGCCCCATGAGCTCGAGCAGGCGACGCAGGGCCTGCCGGGGCGGTGGTCGATCGTCGTGGCGGAGAACGAGGAGGAGAGCCCCTGGCCGCCCCTGGCCGAGGACCTCGGGGTGCCGGGCAATGCCGTCATCACCACCCTGCTGCGGACCTGCGAGTTCGTGGACAACCGGCACACCTCCGACCCCGAGCAGCTGCTGGCGGACTTCGCGGACAGCATCGGGCGCTCCGGGGCCTGGATCTTCAAGCATGCCGGGGCCGGCGTGGTGCTGTGTCCCGAGCACGCCCAGCTGCTGGCCCGGGCCGGGTACTCGCGGCGGGACGTGGCGCGGTGGCTCGTGGAGCACTCCGGACGGACCACGGCCCAGCTGCAGGCCGTCGGCAAGGACAACGCCGAGCAGAACGGCGTGCGCTTCCCGGGACAGGGCGAGGACCCGGAGCGGTTCCAGCCCACCCTGGCCGACCCGGACAAGGTGATCGTGGCCGTCGCCGGCTCCCGCAACGCGGGCATCTCCATGGTGGTCCGCTACTTCGCGGACTGGTCCGGGACGCCCGTGCCCGTGATCGGCCCGGAGGCGGCGGCCATCACCCACGACAGCTCGATCCCTGAGGAGGCACTCCATGGCTGAGACGACACTGGCGGCGCGGCCGGGCACCGCCCGGGACGCCGACCCGCTCGAGGACCCCATCCTGCCCGGTGCGGGCGGCTGGATGCAGGGGCGCCGGGTCATGGTCACCGGGGCCGGCCAGAACGGCGACCTGCCGGGTGTCGGCTACGCCATCGCCCGCCTGGTGGCGTCCCACGGTGGCTCCGTGGCGGTGCTCGACCGCAACGCGGAGGCGGCCCAGCGCACGGTGGACCGTATCGTCACGGCCGGGGGCACGGCGTTCCCGGTCCTCGCCGACGTCACCACGGACGAGACCTGCGGCCGGGCCGTCACCCATGCGGCGGAGCTGCTGGGCGGGCTCGACGGGTTGGTGAACAACGTGGCCAGTGGGGACCGCGCGGGGATCTTCGACGTCACCCCGGACCGCTTCCAGGAACTGCTCTCCCTCAACCTGGTCTCGGCGTGGTCGGCCACCCGCCACGCCGTCCCGCTGCTGCCCGCGGGCAGCTCCATCGTCAACATCTCCTCGGTGGGCGTGCGCGCCCGCGGCCCGGGCATGCCCTACTGCGTGGCCAAGGCCGGACTGGAGAACCTCACCGAGGGGGCGGCCACCACCCTGGGTCCCCAGGGCATCCGCGTGAACTGCGTGGAGGTCGGGGCCATCTGGGGCTCCTTCGCCGCCGCGAACATGGACGAGCGCTTCCGCGAGCCGCGACGGAAGTCCACCACCCTCCAGAAGGAGGGCAGCGCCTGGGACATCGCCCACGCCGCGCTGTTCCTGCTCAGCGAGCAGTCCCGCTGGCTCACCGGCCAGATCCTGGCCGTCGACGGCGGCCCTGCGCGCCATGCGCCCCCCGGGCCTCCGGTCACGTCAGTCGCCGGCTGACGTCTCCGTCGGCTGGCCCCGTCCTCATCTCCCCACCCTGCAGCGTCCCGTGGCCAGGGCCACGTTGCGCTGCCGACCGAAAGGCGCACCATGGTTGAGACCATTCGCGCGGCCGTGCAGACCGGCCCCCGGCAGATCGAGATCCGCGAGTTCCCCCGCCCCGCCATCGGGCCGGACGACGGCCTGCTGCGCGTGGAGGCCAACGGCATCTGCGGCAGCGACATCGAGATCTACCGGGGCCACATGGGCATGACCTCCCAGCCCTTCGTCCCGGGCCATGAGCCGGTGGGCATCATCGAGGAGCTGGGGGAGCGGGCCGCCGAGCGCTGGGGTGTGTCCGTCGGCGACCGCGTCGCGCTCGAGGTCATCGTCCCCTGCCGCTCCTGCGCGGACTGCCTGGTCGGCCGGTACCAGTCCTGCCGCCGGCGGCGGCACTCGCACGGGGTGACCGGGATCGACGATGCACCGGCCGTCGTCGGGGGCTTCGCCGAGCACCTGTACCTGGACCCGAACGCCGTGATGCACCGCATCGACAACTCCCTGCCGATCGACATCGCCGCCATGTACAACCCCCTGGGGGCCGGCGTGCGCTGGGCCGTGGACCTCGGCGGGGTCGGGATGGGGGACACGCTCGTGGTGCTCGGCGCCGGGCAGCGGGGCATCGCCGCGGTCATCGCGGCCAAGGCCGCCGGCGCCCGGCAGGTGGTGATCACCGGGCTCGAGGCGGACCGGCACAAGCTCGAGGTGGCGCGCGAGCTGGGTGCCGACCACACCGTCGTGGTGGACGGGCCGGACGCGCAGGACGTGGTGGAGGTCGTGGCCGGCCTCACCGGGGGGCGGATGGCCGACGTCGCCCTCGACCTGACCCCGATGGCGGCCGGACCCGTGACGGACGCCCTCAACGTGGTGCGACACGGGGGGCGCGTGGTGCTGGCCGGGTTGAAGGGCGGCCGGGAGCTGCCGATCAACACCGACCTGATCATCAACAAGGCCCTCAGCGTCCAGGGCGCCTTCGGCGTGGACGCCGCGGCGAATGCCAAGGCGATCTCGCTGCTCGAGTCCGGTCAGTTCGACCTGGCCCGGATGCACACCCACACCTTCGGCCTCGACCAGGTGGCCGAGGCCATCGAGACCCTGGCGGGGGAGCGGGGGGACTCCGCCGCCATCCACGTCACGGTCGAGCCCCACCGCTGAGCGCCGGCTCGCGCGGACCGGCCCCGCTGCCGGCCGCAGACACCGCCGGCAGCGACCGGCCCCATCAACCACATCCTTCGAGGAAAGCGGGGAGACCCCATGATCATCGACGCCCACGCCCACATCCTGCCGCCCGACTACCCGGAGGACGCCCCCTCCTGCTTCCCCGCCATGCACGCGGTGGACGGATCCACGGACCGGATGCTCGAGTTCGGGCCGATGCGGTTCCGGGCCCGGGATGCCTTCTTCGCCGCGGAACGCCGTCTCGAGGAACAGGACGCCTCGGACGTCAGCGCCGAGGTGGTCAGCCCGATGCCCCCGCTGCTGCGCTACGACCTCCCCGACCAGGACGGCCTGGCACTGGCGCGCCACGTGAACGAGTTCACGGCCGGGATGTGCTCGGTGGACCCGGGGAGGCTGTTCGGGCTCGGCATGGTGCCGATGCAGTCACCGGACGCCGCCACGGCGGAACTGCGGGCCGTCAAGGACCTGGGCCTGGCGGGCGTGGAGATCGCCTCGAACGTCCTGGGCGAGTCGATCGGCCATGAGCGGTTCCTCGACTTCTTCAGGGAGGCCGAGCGGCTGGGACTGAGCGTGTTCGTCCACGCCATGCCGTCACCCATGTCCCGGCTGCCCGCCTCGGCCATGGGCACGTACGTGGTGGGCGTGGAGGGGATGTTCGCGGCCGGCTCGATGGCCCTGGGCGGCACCGCCGCTGCCTGTCCGGACCTGCGGATCTCGTTCAGCCATGCCGCGGGCGGCTTCGCCATGATGCTGCCCCGTGCCCAGTACTTCTGGGGCGGCGCCTGGAACGAGGGTCCGGTGGACCCGGAGCGGGCGGTGATGCACGACGACGGCCCGTCGCCGCTCGAGATCGCCCGGCGGTTCTACTACGACTCGATGGTCTTCGACCATCGGGCCATCCGCTACCTCATCGACCTGCTCGGTGCCGACCGGCTGCTCGTCGGCTCGGACTTCCCGGCGATGCTGCGTGAGGAACCGGTGGCCCGAACGCTGCGGGAGATGGACCTGCCGGTGGAGGAATGGGAGGCCATCGCCTCCCGCAATGCCCTTCGGTGGCTGGGGAAGGACGGGGACCCTGACCTGCACGCAGGCGCCGTGGTGGCGTCACCGGCCACCCTCCCCTAGTCCTTTCGCCGGGCGGAAAGCGCGTGGTGACCCACTCAGCCGCTCGGCCACACTCACAGAACAACTAGACGTGACCTGCATCACAGGACGCCGGTCATGCGCACGACTCGCTCGTACCCCTACCGTCTTCCCCTGGGAGTCCTCATGAACAGCAACCCCCGCCGCCCTGGCACCCGTCGCCGGCTCTACGGCGCAGCGGCCATCACCCTCACCGCAGGCCTGGTCCTCTCCGGGTGCGGATCAGCCGGAGAACCCGTCGAGAACGCCGCGGACGCGGCCCAGACCGAACCACAGGCCGGGGGCGACCTGACGGTCCTGCTGGACGCCGGGTTCAGCGGGGGCTGGAACACGGGGCTCGACCCCGCCACCAGCAACTCCGTCGGCGCGAACCTGGGACAGAACGCCGCGATCTTCGGTGGCCTGTTCACCCTTGAGGCTGACGAGGAGGGCCAGGACGCGGAGATCGTGCCGAACCAGGCTGAGAGCTACGAGTACTCGGAGGACGGCAAGAGCGTCACCATCACGATCCGCGAGGGCATCACCTTCACCGACGGCACCCCGATGGACGCCCAGGCGGTGCTGTGGAACTGGATCCGGCACCTGAGCGCCGGCAGCACGGGCGCGCCACGCATCGCCCTGGACATGACCCGGGAGGTGCCCGACCTCGACCAGCAGTTCCTGGACGATCTCTACGCCTCCCTCCCGGACGACGTGGACAAGGAGCTCGTGGAGCAACGCCTCGGCGCCCTGGAGGTCGTGGACGACCACACCCTGACCATCCACTTCGCCGACCCCAACGGCGCGTTCGTCAACACGATGCCGTCCACGAACATGAACCTGATCGGCTCGCCGACGGCCTACAAGGAGCTCGGAGCCGAGGCATTCAGCCGCACGCCGGTCGCGGCCGGACCGTTCACGGTGGTCGAGAACAGCCTGAGCGAGAGGCTGACGCTGGAGAAGAACGAGGACTACTTCAAGGAGGGCCTGCCCTACCTGGACGACCTCACCTTCCAGTCCGTGGCCGGTGACCAGGTGGCCTACCAGACCTTGCAGGCCGGACAGGGGGATGCGATCGAGGGCCTCTCGGCCGTCACCCTCATCACCCAGGCCCAGAACAACCCGGACCTGACGACCACCCTGGGCGCACCGACCTCCCCCTATGTCATCCAGTTGAACACCCGCCAGGAGCCCTTCGACGACAAGCGCGCCCGGGAGGCCATCTACTACGCCACCGACTTCGAGGCCATCAACGAGGGCCTCTTCCAGGGGCAGGGTGACATGAGCCAGAGCTTCACCGCCTCCGGTGGACTGTTCCACGAGCCGGAGGTGGAGGGGTACCGCACCCATGACCCGGAGAAGGCGCGGCAGATCGTCGAGGAATTGGGCGGGCTGACCGTCAACCTGGGGACCACGGACATCGTGACCGCCCGGTCGGTGACCACGGCACTGCAGACGCAGTGGGCGGAGGCCGGTATCGACGTCGAGATCGAGGCCCAGCCCCTCGGTGACGTGATCACCAAGTTCACCAGTGGCGAGTGGGAGTCCATGCTGCAGACCGCCGGCGCCTGGGAGCCCGCGGCGGGCATCGGCGTCTCCGTCCGGTTCGGCTCCAGCTCTCCCTACAGCGGCACGCCACTGCCGGACGGGGCGGCCAACGCCACGGAGGCCTTCACCCAGGGGCTGACCACCGAGCTCGACGACGTGCTCGCCCAGGCCGCCGGCACGGTCGATCAGCAGGAGCGTGGCCAGTATTACCAGGAGGCGGCCAAGCTGATCTCCGATGAGGCGTACGGCCCGTTCGGTTTCGCCTTCTCACCGGCCCAGGTGGTCCGCGAGGGAGTCCACGGGCCGGGCCTGACCACTCCGATCCCGGCACTCACGGTCAACTCCACGGTCCTGTACGACCGGGTCGGCGGCCAGCGCGGGGACCGCCGCCACTGCCTCGAGGCAACCCTGGTTGCCGCAGCGGCAGGTGACGTCGGCGGCCCGCGGCACGAACACGTGGCCGAGGTCGCCGGCGGTGCCCTGGGCGCCCCGCTGCAGCTCACCGCCCGAGATCAGCCCGGCGCCGATGCCGGTGCTGACCTTGATGAAGACGAGGTCAGCGACGTCGGGCAGGTGGGCGTGCTGCTCGCCGAGGGCCATGATGTTGACGTCGTTGTCGATGAGCACCGGTACGTCGAACGCCCGCTGCACGTGGGCGGGTACGTCGTAGCGGTCCCAGCCCGGCATGATCGGCGGGTTGATCGCGCGCCCGGTCGAGTGCTCCACCGGCCCGGGCAGGCCGATGCCGATCGCGCCCAGCTCGCCGGCGCCGCGGCGCTGGCTGGCCAGCATCTCGGAGATCACCGTCTAGACCCAGCCGAGCACGTGCTCCGGGCCGGTCGCCACGTCGAGGTCCTCGCGGCGCTCGACGAGGACCGTCCCGGCCAGGTCGGCGAGCGCCGCGGTGGCGTGCGTCGCGCCGATGTCGACGCCGGCGACGACCCAGGCGCCCGGGTTCAGCGCGAGCAGGGAGGGCGGCCGGCCGCCGGTGGAGACGCCGCCGTACGGCGTCACCAGACCCAGGCGCAGCAGCGCGTC
>JAPFFX010000337.1 GCA_026645375.1 Citricoccus sp. WCRC_4
TTGATGTAGTACTCGGCGGTCAGCTCCGCCCCCGAGGCGTGCAGCAGCCGCGCGATGGCATCGCCCAGGGCAGCCCACCGGGTGTGGCCGATGTGCAGCGGCCCGGTCGGGTTCGCCGAGACGAACTCCATGTTGACCACGTGACCGGTCAGGGCCGAGTTCCTGCCGTAGTCGGCGCCGGCCTCGACGACGGTCCGGGCCAGTTCGCCGGCGGCGGCGGCGTCCAGCGTGATGTTCAGGAAGCCCGGCCCGGCGATGTCCACGCCGGCGACGCCGGGCACCCGCTCGAGTCGCCGGACGAGCAGGGCCGCGAGGTCGCGGGGGGCCATGCCCGCCTTCTTGCCCAGCTGCATGGCGACGTTCGTGGCCCAGTCCCCGTGCTCGCGGTTCTTCGGTCGCTCGACCTTCACCTGCGCCGGGATCTCGACGGCGATCTCGCCGGAGTCGACGGCGTCCTGCAGGCAGGCGGCCAGGGCTGTGGAAAGGTCTTCGGGGGTCACCCGGGACAGTCTAATGTCGCGCGGGCGGCCGCCGCGAAACCGGCGAGCCGCGTGACCTGACGGGGCGGGCGGCACCCGACCGGGCGCGATTTCATCTGTCGGCCCCGGATGCGTTAGGGTTGTGAAGTCCCGATCGGCCCCACCGGCCGCGAGACCCCCGCCTCCGTAGCTCAGGGGATAGAGCGTCTGCCTCCGGAGCAGAAGGCCGCAGGTTCGAATCCTGCCGGGGGCACCCTCTTCCTCCTCATCGTCGGGTGCGCGTCCGCACCGACGAGTCCGTCCGCACCGGGGTCACCCACAGCCGGATGGTCCCGCGCACCACCACGGTGCCGTCCGCCCTCGTGGCCGTCACCGTCACCGGCACGTCCGGGGCACCGTCCCAGTCCGCCGTGGTGCTCTCGGCGACGCACGTCACCTCCGAGTCCGCCTTCGCCAGGTACTCCACGTCCATGCCCTTCGGCAGCCAGCGCATGCCGGGGGGCACGGTGGCCTCGGCGAGCAGGCCCATGGCCGCCTCCAGGCCGTTGCAGACCGCGATGGCGTGGACGGTACCGATGTGGTTCTGCGTCGAGCGCCGCAACGGCACCGTCACCTCCCCGTAGTGCGTCGCCATGGCCTGCACGTCGAGGTGCGCCGAGGCGAAGTAGGGCGCGCGACGGCAGAACGCGGCCGTGAACAGCCGCCGGCCGCCCGGCAGGACGGAGAGGCGCCGGTAGAGGGCAAGCGTCGAGGTCATTACCCGATACTACGGGTATCGGGTGACGCCCACCACGGTCTGGCATCAGGCCATGACCCGTCCCCGCTCCGGCTCCCCCGCACCTCCGCCGGCCCGTCCACCCGCAGCCTGGCGGCGGACCGGACCCTGCGCGTCGTCGTGCTCCCGGGCGCCGGGGACGGCTTCAGTTCCGGACCGGACATCCCGACCACGCACGCGGCCCCGGGCCGATTGGCCGCCCGGGGCTGTACTGTCCCGGGGCAAGCCGCAAGGATGAGGGGTGACCGCAGGGCCCCGAACGCCCGACGACGCATGAGGGAGGCCACGGGACCGTGACCGTCTTCGGATTCCACGCCAACCACGAGCAGGCCGCGCCGCGCCGGCTGCTTCAGGATGTGCGGGCCGCCGAGCGTGCGGGCTTCGCGGCCGCCATGTGCTCGGACCACTTCGCCCCGTGGTCCCGACGGCAGGGACACTCGGGCTTCGCCTGGTCCTGGCTCGGTGCCGCCCTGGCCAGCACCGGGATGCGGATGGGCGTGGTGACGGCCCCCGGCCAGCGCTACCACCCGGCGATCCTCGCCCAGGCATCGGCGACGCTCGCACAGATGTTCCCCGGACGGTTCTGGATGGCCCCCGGCAGCGGGGAGAACCTCAACGAGCACGTCACCGGTGATCAGTGGCCGGACAAGGAGGACCGGCAGCTGCGTCTCCAGGAGTGCGTCGAGGTGATCCGCCGCCTGCACCGGGGGGAGACCGTGGACCACCGGGGCCGGGTCACCGTGGCGCAGGCGCGGCTCTGGGACCTGCCGCCCGAGCCGGTTCCGCTCATCGCGCCGGCGCTCAGCCGGGAGACCGCCGCGCGCTCCGCGTCCTGGGCCGACGGTCTCGTCACCGTCAACCAACCCGTCGACGACCTCAGGGCGGTCCTGGAGGCCTACCGTGGCCAGGGCGGGACCGGGCCGGCGGTGCTGCAGGTCCACCTGTCCTGGGCCCCGACCCGTGCCGAGGCCGAACGGATCGCCGTGGACCAGTGGCAGTCCAACACGGTCCCCCGTCAGCAACTGGCGGACCTGGCCCGGACGGAGGACTTCGAGGCGGCCTCGGCCGGCGCCGGACTGGATGAGGTGGCGCGGGCCGTGGACGTCTCCGCCGATCTCCACTGGCACGCGCAGCGGCTCGCCGACTATGCCGCGCTCGGGTTCGACGAGGTGTACCTGCACTGCGTGGCACAGGACCAGGGTCCGTTCATCGAGGCGTTCGGCCGGGAGGTCCTGCCGGTCCTGGCCGAGCTGACGGCGGATGCGAGCGCATGAGGTCGGCGCAGACCTCGGACCTGTGGTGGAAGAACGCCGTCTTCTACTGCCTGGACGTGGAGACGTTCATGGACGCGAACGGGGACGGGACCGGTGACTTCGAGGGCCTGACGGACCGGATCGACTACCTCCAGGAGCTCGGGGTCACCTGCCTGTGGCTGATGCCCTTCTACCCCTCCCCCGGACAGGACGACGGCTACGACGTCACCGACTTCTACGGTGTCCACCCGCGGCTGGGTGACCACGGTGACCTGGTCGAGTTCCTCCGCGCCGCCCGGGACCGGGGCATGCGCGTCATCGTCGACTTCCTGGTCAACCACACCTCGGACCGCCACCCCTGGTTCCGGGCGGCACTGCGGTCGAAGGACTCCCCCTACCGCGACTACTACGTGTGGCGGCAGGACCCGCCCCCGGACACCTCCCACTTGGTGGTCTTCCCCGACCAGGAGGACTCGATCTGGACGCGGGACGAGAAGTCCGGGCAGTGGTACCTGCACCGGTTCTACCGGCACCAGCCCGACCTGAACGTCATGAACCCCCGCGTGCGGGACGAGCTCGCCAAGGCCATGGGGTTCTGGCTCGAGCTCGGCGTCGACGGGTTCCGGATCGATGCCGTCCCCTACTTCCTGGAGGCCCACCCCACCGAGGGCGCCCAGGACCTCGAGGATCCGCACGAGATCCTGCGGGACCTGCGCTCCTTCACGCACCGTCGGAAGGGTGACTCCGTGCTGCTCGGCGAGGTCAACCTGCCGTTCGCCGACCAGCGGGAGTTCTTCGGGGGGCGGGACGGCGACGAACTGACCATGATGTTCGACTTCCTGTCCATGCAGTACGCCTACCTGTCCCTGGCCCGGGCCGACGCGCGTCCGCTGGCGAGGACCCTGGCCCGGCGGCCACGCCTGGACCCGGACAACCAGTGGGCGACGTTCCTGCGGAACCACGACGAACTGACCCTGGACAAGCTCAGCGACAGTGAGCGGGAGGAGGTCTTCGCGGCGTTCGGCCCGGACCCGGCGATGCAGGTCTACGGCCGCGGCTTGAAGCGGCGCCTGCCACCGATGCTGGAGGGCGATCCGCGCCGGCTGCGCCTGGCCTACTCCCTGTTGTTCTCCCTGCCGGGATCGCCGGTGCTGTTCTATGGCGAGGAGCTCGGCATGGGCGAGGACCTGGACGCCCCGGGACGGCTGTCCGTCCGGACACCGATGCAGTGGGATGCCGGCCGCAACGGCGGCTTCTCCACGGCGGCCCCCTCGCGGCTGGCCGCCCGTCCCGTGACCGGGGCCTACGGTCCGGAGCACGTCAACGCCCGGCAGGCCCGGAAGGACCCGGACTCCCTGTACCACCACATCCGCCGGCTCATCCACGCCTACCGTCTCTCCCCGGAGATCGGCTGGGGGGATCTGGAGATCCTGGAGCACGCCGCCGCCGGCCCACCCGCGGACTCCACGGAGTCGGTGCTGGCCCACCGGCTGTCCTGGGGCGGTGCCGGGCACGGCCCCGGAGACCGCGGTGGCGAGGTGCGGCTGTCCACCCTGATGCTGCACAACCTCTCCGCCGACGCGAAGTCGGTCCGGCTGGACCTGACCGGGGAGCGCTGCACGGCCGACGGCCTCGCGGGCCGGCCGCTGCTGGACCTGCTGGACGGGGATGACCTGGCCATCGGTGCCGACGGCACCGTGGAGGTCCGCCTGGACGGCTACGGCTACCGGTGGCTGCGAGCCGGCCTTCCCCAGGACCACCGCCTCACCTGAGCCACCCTCCATCGACGGGAGCATCCCATGCCCACACCGCAGCCCTTCACCGACCGGACCGCCGCCCTGGACTTCATCGTGTCCTGCCAGCAGGACCCCGCCGCGGGCACGGCGTTCCTCGGCGAGGACCGCGCCGGCGTCGAGGCCGAGCTCGAGGGCCTGGAGCAGCCGTGGCTGCAGACGTTGCGGGCCGTGGTGGAGCAGGGGCGGCTCCGGGCCGCCATCGCCGTGGAGTGGGACGCGGAGCCCTCCATGGCGTGGGTGCACGGCCCCTGGGGCACACCGGACGCCGTGCGTGAGCACGGCCCTGACCTGGTCAGGGCGGCGGTGGTGCAGGTGCCCCCGTCCATCCGCCGGTTCGAGCTGTGCGGGCACGTGGCCAACACGGCGATGGCCGGGCTGGCGGACGGACTGGGATTCTCGGCGACGGAGACGAACCTCGCCCTGGTGGTGGATGCCGCCCAGGCCGCCGGCTGGATCCTGCCCGAGCCGCTCCAGGCCATGACGGTCCGGCCGGCGGTCCCGGCGGACCGGGCCGAATTGGCCCGGTTGCACGAGCCCGAATTCGGTGAGGCCTACGCCACCGTCGACCAATTGCTCACCATCCACCGCACGGTGGTCGCGGAGGCGCCGCACGGCCGGCTGCTCGGCTACGCCTCGGGGCGGATCCAGGACGACGGGTCGGCCTACGTCGACTTCACCGCCGTCGACCCGCTGGCGCGCCGCCGGGGCGTGGGGCGCCACGTGGTCACGGCCCTGGTCCGGCTGCTGCTCTCCGAGGGCTCACCGGCACAGGTCCACCTCACGGTGCGCGAGTCCCGCACCGCCGCGCAGCAGCTGTACCTGTCCCTGGGCATGCGCCAGGACGCGGCCCTGCGCGGCTACCGCGGTCCGCGGCCGGCACGGGCCGCCGCGCCGTCCCACGGCGCGGCGTCCTGACCCGGGGACCCTAGACCGTCATGGTCGACGCGGTGATGTCGGCGCCCCGGGACACGGCCACGGCCTCGTCGAACTCTGCGTCGATCTCCGGGTCACCGCGGTAAGTGGCCAGGGAGACCACGATGCCCGCGAGGGCCGCGAGCACGAACCCGGGAACGATCTCGTACAGGGCGAAGGCCCCACCCCAGGCGTCGTCCGGCATGTTGCCCCACCAGAACACGGTGGCGGCACCGACCACGAGTGCGCTCAGGGCGCCCCAGGTGTCGAAGCGCTTCCAGAACAGGGACAGGATGACGATCGGGCCGAAGGAGGCCCCGAATCCGGCCCAGGCGAATGCGACGAGTTCCAGCACGCTGGACTCCGGGTCCAGGGCCAGCAGCAGGGCCACGATGGACACGACGACGACGCCTCCCCGGCCGAGCCACAGCCCCCTCCGGGGGCTGGCCTCCCGGCCCACGATCTTGTAGAGGTCCTCCACCAGGGCCGAGGAGCACACGATCAGCTGCGAGGAGATGGTGGACATGACGGCCGCCAGCACCGCGGCCAGCACCAGTCCGGCCACGAGGGGGTGGAACAGGACCTGGGACAGGGCCAGGAACACCGTCTCCGGGTCCTCGAGGGTCAGGTCGGGATTCGCCTGGACGTAGGCGATGCCGACCAGGGCGGTCATGACGGCCCCCAGGGCGCAGATCGCCATCCAGGCGATGCCGATCCGCCGGCCGACCACGGCGTCCTTCGCCGAGCGCAGCGCCATGAACCGGACGATGATGTGCGGCTGGCCGAAGTACCCCAGCCCCCAGGCCAGTGCGGAGACGATCCCCACCCAGGTGGCGTTGGCGAAGAAGGAGAGTCGGTTGCCGCCCTCCGCCAGTGACGCATCGGCCGCCTGGATGGAGGAGACCACCTCGCCCCAGCCGCCCAGCTGGATGATCGCCACGATCGGCACCGCGACCAGGGCCGCCAGCATCATCAGCCCCTGGACGACGTCGGTCAGCGAGGCGCCCAGGAAACCCCCGAAGAGGGTGTAGACGACCGTGATCCCGGCCACGAGCAGCATGCCGAAGAGGTAGGTGGAACCGAACGAGGACTCGAAGAACTTGCCGCCCGCGGCCATGCCGGAGGAGACGTAGAAGGTGAAGAAGACCAGGATGATGAGCCCGGCCACGATCCGGAGCACCCGGGTGCGGTCACGGAACCGGTTCTCCAGGAAGGAGGGGATCGTGATGGAGTTGCGGGCCACCTCGGTGTAGGCACGCAGCCGCGGGGCGACGAAACGCCAGTTCAACCAGGCGCCGATCGTCAGGCCGATGGCGATCCA
>JAPFFX010000369.1 GCA_026645375.1 Citricoccus sp. WCRC_4
GACTTCGTGTTCATGCTGGCCATCGCGTGGGAGCTGGGTCTCGACGTCCGCTGGCTGGGGAAGAAGAGCCTGTTCCACGGCTGGCGCGGCCCCTTGATGCGTGCCGTCGGCGGAATCCCGGTGGACCGCTCCGATCCCAGCCGCGTCGTCGCCGAGGTGGTGGAACGCATCCACGCGGGTGAGGTGTTCTCCCTGGTGGTCACCCCGGATGGGACGCGCGGGGCCCACACGCACTGGAAATCCGGCTTCTACCGGATCGCCCGGGAGACCGGGATGCCGGTGACCCTCGGCTTCGTCGATCGGGACACGATGGCCACGGGGCTCGGCCCCACGCTCGAACTGACCGGGGACGTCAGCCGTGACATGGACCGTATCCGGGCCTTCTACGCTGACAAGTCCGGGGCTCGTCCCGAGCGGCGTGTCGAGCCACGACTGCGCGATGAGGTTGCGCCCGACGAGGCCGGCACCCGCACTCGGTGCCGCCGTCGGCCGTGAGGCAGACTGGTCGGGTGGACGACCTTCAGGTGCCCCCGGGACCCGGCGCCCCGCACGGCATGACGGTGCCGCAGGAGGAACTGGTCGAGCAGTTCTCCCGGTCCTCCGGCCCGGGCGGCCAGGGCGTCAACACCGCCGACTCGCGCGTGCAGCTCAGCCTTGACCTGGCCACGACCACCGCGCTGACCGACACCCAACGTGAACGCGTCATCGACCGGCTCGCCGGGCGGCTCACCGGCACGGTGCTGACCATCACCGCCGCCGAGCACCGCTCCCAACGACGGAACCGGGCAGCGGCGCGCCAACGGCTCGCAGGTCTCCTGCGCGAGGCCGTCATCCCGCCGGTCCCCCGCCGGTCGACGAAGCCCACCCGTGGCTCACAGCGTCGTCGGCTCGACGCCAAGCGCCAGCGTTCCGCGGTCAAACAGAATCGCCGGCGTCCGCATCCCGACTGAGGTCCGGGCAGGGACCTCAACGTCGCGGCGCCCTGCCTCCGTCGTTGCGGCACCAGTGCCCCGAAGCTTGCGACCCTCCCGGAGCAGTCCGAGAATTGCCGTGGGTCCGCACGAACCCGTGAACCGAAGGAGATTCCGATGTCGGACTATGAGCTGAAGAGCGTCTCGGCTCCCGACGAGGTCAGGGAGTTCCCGCTGGGCAAGGGTGATGTCGTCACCCTCGGGGGTGGTCAGGTTGCCCTCATCACCCTGCAGCCCGGCTGGAAGTGGTCGGAGCACGTCAAGCCGGTGGCCGGCACCGATCTCTGCCAGGCGCCGCATTTCCAGTACATGATCTCGGGTCAGGTGCACGTCCGGATGGCGGACGGCAGCGAGTTCGATGCCGTCGCCGGTGACGTGGTGGTCATCCACCCCGGGCACGACGCCTGGGTCGTGGGTGACGCGCCCGCGGTCACGATCGACTGGGGCGGCGCGCACGTGTGGGGCAAGCCGCAGGGCTGAGACGACCTCAGCGCTGCCGCTCGGTGACCTGGCCCGCCTCGACGTTCCACCACCGGTCAGTGCGCACGGTGGCGAGCATCCTGCGGTCGTGCGTCACCAGCAGCAGCGCCCCGTCGTAGGACTCGAGGGCCTGTTCGAGCTGCTCGATGGCCTCTAGGTCCAGGTGGTTCGTGGGCTCGTCGAGGACCAGGAGATTGACCCCGCGCGCCTGCAGCAGGGCCAGCCCGGCACGCGTGCGCTCCCCGGGCGAGAGTTCGTCCACGGGGCGGTTCACGTGATCCGCCCGGAGCCCGAACTTAGCCAGCAGCGTGCGCACCTCGCCCGTCGCCAGCTCCGGGACCAGCGCCTCGAACGCCACGGCGAGCGGTCGGGTCCCCGCCAGGAGGGAGCGTGCCTGGTCGACCTCCCCGATCTGCACACTGGTCCCGAGGGTGGCGGTTCCCTCGTCCGGCCGTTGCCGGCCGAGCAGCCCGCGGAGCAACGTCGACTTGCCGGCCCCGTTCGGACCCGTGATGCCGATGCGCTCACCCGCGTTCACCTGGAGCGACACCGGCCCGAGCGTGAACGGCCCGTGCCGGAACACCGCGGCGCTGAGCGTCGAGACCACCGAGCTCGATCGGGGTGCCTCGCCGATGGTGAACTCGAGCCGCCACTCCTTGCGCGGCTCCTCCACCTCCTCGAGCCGCGCGATCCGGCTCTCCATCTGCCGCACCTTCTGGGCCTGCTTCTCGCTGGACTCGGACGAGGCCTTGCGCCTGAGCTTGTCGCTGTCCGGCGCCTTGCGCATCGCATTGCGCACGCCCTGGCTGGACCACTCCCGCTGGGTCCGGGCCCGCGCGACGAGGTCGGCCTTCTGGTCGGCGAACTCCTCGTAGCGTTCCCGCAGCTGCCGGCGGATCGTGGCCCGTTCCTCCAGGTACGAGTCATAGCCCCCGCCGTACACGCGGTTCGAGCCCTGCGCGAGGTCGAGTTCCAGCACCCGTGTCACGCAGCGCGCGAGGAACTCCCGGTCGTGGCTGACCAGCACCACGCCGCCGCGCAGGCCGCGGACGAAGGCCTCGAGCCGCTCGAGGCCGTCGAGGTCCAGGTCGTTGGTGGGTTCGTCCAGCAACACGATGTCGAAACGCGAGAGGAGCAGTGCCGCCAGTCCCACGCGGGCCGCCTGTCCTCCGGAGAGCGAGGTCATCAGCGCCTCCTCGACCGGGACACCGTCGAGGTCGAGTCCGAGCTCCACGAGCACGGCGGGAAGTCTCTCCTCGAGATCGGCGGCACCGCTGGCCAGCCAGCGCTCCAGCGCGGACGCGTAGGCGTCGTTCGCGGCCTCGGCGTCGGCCGGGTCGGCGAGCGCCTCGGCCGCCGCGTTCATCTCCCGGGTCGCCTCCGCGCAACCGGTCCGCCGGGCGATGTAGGCGGCCACGGTCTCACCGGCCATCCGTTCGTGCTCCTGCGGCAGCCAGCCGACGAACGCGTCAGCGGGAGACAGGGACACGGATCCTGCCTGCGGTTCGTGGACACCGGCGAGCAGCGTGAGCAGCGTCGACTTCCCGGCACCGTTCGCCCCGACCACTCCGACGACGTCTCCGGGCGCCACCGTCAGGTCGAGCCCGTCGAAGAGCGTGCGGTGGCCGTACCCGCCCGCCAGGCCGGCGGCCACCAGTGTCGCGGTCATCGTTCACTCCTGTCCGGGCGGGTCAGAGGACCTTCTTGACGACGCTCGACTTCAGCTGGATCCGCCCGAAGCCGGGCACCGTGGCGTCGATATCATGGTCGCCCACGCCGTCGGTGATGAGGCGGATCCCGCGCACCTTCGTACCGACCTTCACGACTCCGCCGCCACCGCCCTTGACCTTGAGGTCCTTCGCGATGGTCACGGTGTCACCGTCGGCCAGGGTGTTCCCGACCGCATCCCTGATCTCAGCCGGCGTCCGGTCGGCTGCCTCACCGGCGGCCCCGTCGTCGGCCGTCCACTCGTGGCCACACATGGGGCACACCAGCAGCGGGTCCTGCTCGTAGGCATACGCCTCACCGCACTCGGGGCAGGGCGGGAGCGCGTCAGACATTGAAGCGGAACTCGACCACGTCGCCGTCCTGCATGGTGTACTCCTTGCCCTCCATGCGGACCTTGCCGGCTGCCTTGGCCTCGGCCATGGAGCCGGCGGCGACGAGGTCCTCGAAGGACACGATCTCGGCCTTGATGAAACCGCGCTCGAAGTCGGTGTGGATGACGCCGGCGGCCTTGGGGGCGGTGTCGCCCTTCTTGATGGTCCAGGCGCGGGCCTCCTTGGGCCCGGCGGTCAGGTAGGTCTGCAGCCCCAGGGTGTGGAAGCCGGTGCGGGCCAGCTGGTCCAGCCCGGACTCGTCCTGGCCGTTGAGCTCGAGCATCTCCCGGGCCTCCTCCTCGGAGAGCTCCACGAGGTCGGCCTCGAGCTTGGCGTCCAGGAACACGGCGTCGGCCGGGGCCACGAGATCGCGCAGCTCCTGCTGCTTCGCGTCATCGCCGAGCACGCCCTCGTCGCAGTTGAACACGTAGATGAACGGCTTGGCCGTCAGCAGGCTGACCTCGCGCAGCCACTCCATCTCCGGCGCGTCCTTGTCCTTGCCCTGGACCGCGGCGAAGATGGTCTCCCCGCGCTCGAGCACGGCCAGGGCGGCCTGCAGGGCCTCGAGCTCGGCGGCGTCGCGCTTCTTGCCCTTGACTTCCTTCTCGACGCGCGGGATCGCCTTCTCCACGGTCTGCAGGTCGGCGAGGATCAGCTCGGTGTTGATGGTCTCCATGTCCGAGGCCGGGTTGATCTTCCCGTCCACGTGCACCACGTCCGGGTCGTCGAAGGCGCGGACCACCTGGGCGATCGCCTCGGCCTCGCGGATGTTGGCCAGGAACTGGTTGCCCAGTCCCTCCCCCTCGGAGGCACCCTTGACGATGCCGGCGATGTCCACGAAGGACACGGTGGCCGGCAGGATCTTCTGCGAGCCGAAGATCCCGGCCAGCGTCTCGAGCCGCTCGTCCGGGAGGTTCACCACCCCGACGTTCGGCTCGATCGTGGCGAACGGGTAGTTCGCCGCGAGCACGGTCTGACGGGTCAGGGCATTGAAGAGGGTGGACTTGCCCACGTTGGGCAGGCCGACGATTCCGATAGTAAGAGCCACGGTGCTCCATCCTACCGGCGCGCGGGGCGGCGCCAGGCAGGGGCATCCGGCGGGGGCATGGGGAACCGCCCAGGGGCGGTTGTCCTTCGCCTCCGGACACCGATAGCGTCGAGGACGTGACTCAGCAGCCAGACCAGACCCCGTCCCCGTCCACCGACCCCGCCGCCGTCCCCGGGGCCGCGGCCCCGCAGGACCAGCAGGAGGCTCCGGGCACGACGTCGAATCCCGGCCTGGTGCCCGCCGGCACCGCCCTGCCCGAGGGCCAGCCGCAGCCGCCGTCCGAGCGCATCTCGCCCCTGGTGTTCCTGGCGATCGAGCAGGCCCTGGAGTTCGCCTCCGAGGGCGCCGACGTGGCGCCGTTCCTGCTCGGTTACGTGGACGAGGAGCAGAAGGGCATGTGGAGGCTGCCAGGGGCGGACGAGGCGCAGATGCGCGAGCAGATCGCGCAACTGAGCCCGCGTCCCCACATGGCCGTGTCCGTGTTCGACGCCCGCCTCGAGGTCAACGGCGAACCGCACGACGCCTTCGTGCTGGAGGCCTTCGACGACGAGGAGGACCGCTCGGCCACCGTCATCCAGCTGTACTCCCCCGCGGCCGCTGCGGCCGCCGAGGGGACCGAGCCGGGCCAGGCCGAGCCGATCGGCGCCCCGCAGCTGTACGCCAACGGGGAGAACATCCTGCGCGCCTGAGCCTGGGCTCGGGGCCGCGCCCGGTGACCGTGACGGATGCGTCAGAACACCAGCCCGAAGGCCCACACCCCGAGGGTGAGCGTGGTGAGGGTGATCAGGACGACGCCCGCGAGGTTCAGGTACAGGCCGCCCTTGATCATCTGCCCGATCGTGACGTAGCCGGAGCCGAAGGCGATGGCGTTGGGCGGGGTGGCCACCGGGAGCATGAAGGCACACGTGGCGGCCAGGGCCACGGGGATGCACAGCAGCAGCGGGTCGACCCCCACGCCGACGGCGACGCCCCCGGCCACCGGCAGGAACGTGGCCGCGGTGGCGGTGTTCGAGGTGATCTCCGTCAGGAACAGGATGGCCACGGCCATCACGGCCACCAGCAGCCACACCGGGAGTCCGCCGAGGCCGGAGACCTGCTCGCCGATCCAGTCGGCCAGGCCGGAGGCGCTGAACTGCGCCGAGAGGGCCAGGCCGCCGCCGAACAGCAGCAGCACGCCCCATGGCAGCCTGACCGCGGACTCCCAGTCCAGGAGCCGCACGCCACGGGCGGCCCCGGCCGGCAGCAGGAACAGCAGCAGCGCGGCCAGCATGGCGATGCCCGCGTCGCTGATGAGCCCCTCGAAGGCCAGCGGGACGATGATCCAGGACGCCGCCGCGAGGACGAAGACCACCAGGACACGGATCTCCCCGGTGGACATGCGGCCCAGCTTGGACAGCTCGTCCGTGATCAGTTCCCGGCCGCCCGGGATCTCGGTGATCTCCGCCTTGAACAGCACGCGTGTCAGCAGGAACCAGACGAGCACCATCATCACCAGGGACAGCGGGACACCCACGAGCATCCACTGCCCGAAGCCGATCTCCACCCCGTGGGCCTGGGCCATGTAACCGGCCAGCAGCGCATTGGGCGGGGTGCCGATCAGCGTCCCGAGCGATCCCACGGAGGCCGCGTAGGCGATCCCGAGCATCAGGGCGGTGCCGAAGTTCGAGGCGATCACGGCGTCCTTGACCTCCGTGGACTCCGGGTCCGAGCCCGCCTCCACCGGGTTGGCGGAGTCCTTGGCCACCACCAGGGTCAGGACGGAGACCCCGATGGGGATCATCATCACGGCCGTGGCGGTGTTGGACACCCACATGGACAGGAAGCCCGTGGCGATCATGAACCCGGCCACCACGCCGCCGGGCTTGGTGCCCATCGCCCGGACGGTCACCAGCGCGATCCGTCGGTGCAGGTTCCACCGCTGCATGGCCAGCGCGATGATGAACCCGCCCATGAACAGGAAGATGATGTTGTTCCCGTAGGACGCGCCCACGTCGTCGATGCCGATGTCCTGCCCCAGGGTGGGGAAGGCGACGAGCGGGACCAGGGCGGTCGCCGGGATCGGGATGGCCTCGGTCATCCACCACACGGCCATCAGGACGGCGACGGCGGCGGTGAGGCGGGCGTTGTAGGCCAGGTCCTGCGGCAGGACCAGGAAGACGATCCCGGCCAGCACCAGGCCCGCCGCGAGGCCGATCCACCGCCGCAGGTTGAGGCTTCGGGTCTCTGCCGGCGCCCGTTCCCCCGGTGACTGGTGATCGATCTCCCGGCCGTCGTCGTCCCCGGCACGAGCCTGCCCGGCCCGGCCGTCCTGCTGCCCCGTCACGTTCGACATGGTGCGATGCCCTCTCCTCGTCCCGGTGTGCTGTCCGGACACACTAACGTGTGACCCGGGCCATACCGATGGCCCGCCCGGCGGTCGGCAGCGGCGCGCCGGGGTCGGACGAGGGCGCCGGACGCGCCGGGGGACGGGTGGACGGGTGCCGATCGAGTTCGGAATCGTGCTCGCCGTCGCCGCCGTCCTGCTGGGCTGCGTGCTGCAGCGCACGAGCGGGATGGGCGTCGGGCTCGTCGTCTCCCCCGCCCTGGTCCTGCTGATCGGGCCGGCACAGGGCGTCCTGCTCACCAACGCCACCGCGGTCGTCTCGGCGGCGCTGATGACCATCGCCGTCCGTTCCGACGTCGACTGGGGGCGGTACGCGCGCATCGCCCCCGTCGTCGTCCTCGGTGCGGTGCCCGCCGCAGTGCTGGTCCGCGAGGCGGGGCCGGGCTGGCTGGAGCTGATCATCGGGGCGGTCCTGCTCGTCTCCGTGGGCGGCACGACCCTGCTCCCCCGGTTGCCCGAGGTCCCGGCACGTCCGGCCGGACTGGCCGCGGGCATCCTGGGCGGCTTCCTCAACACCGCCGTCGGCGTCGCCTCACCGGCGTTCCTGGCGTACGCCCGGGTGACGTCGTGGGGCCAGCGCGGGTTCGCCGCGACGCTGCAGCCGATCTTCCTGACCCTCGGGCTGGTCTCCATCATCGTCAAGGCCCTGCTCGGGTCCGTCCCCGACGCGGACCTGTCGTCCTGGCCCCTCATGCTCGCCGTCATGGCCGCCGTGCCCGTCGGCGTGCTCCTGGGCGGCGCGCTGTCCCGCCGCTTCTCCACGACCGGCGCACGGCGGCTCGCCGTGGGCGTCGTGGTCCTGGGGGCCGCCGGCACGCTGGTGCGCGGTGTCGTCCAGTTGCTCGGGGCCTGAGGCACCCGGGCGTACCGACCGGCGCCGCGGTCCCCCGGGCCGTCGTGACGGCGATGCTCACCTAACCTGTCCGCCGCCTCTGGCACGGTGGGGACATGGAGACTTCTGTGGTGTTGGTGGTGGCGCTCGTCTGCGTGATGGCCGGGCTGGTGGTCGGTGCCGTGCTCGGCGCCTGGTTCGTGACCCACCAGGGACGGGACGGGGCACAGGCGGACCGGGAGGAGGCCCAGCACCTGCGCGGCGAGCTCGCCGAGGTCCAGGCGGCGCTCGCCGCGGCGGAGGCCGAGAGCCGGGTGCTCACCGCCGAGCGCACGGCGGACCGGGACCGGGCCGAGGTCGAGTCGAGGGTCCTGACCGCCCTGGCCCCGGTCGGCCAGCGGCTGGAGACCCTGCAGCGGCAGGTCGGCATGCTGGAGCGGGACCGCGTGGAGCAGTACGGCCAGCTCTCCGAGCAGCTCAAGACGGCCGCCGAGACGGACACCGCCCTGCTGGTGAACACCAGGTCGCTCGTGGCCACCCTGAAGTCGACGTCGGCCCGCGGGCACTGGGGTGAGGTCCAGCTGCGCCGGGTGGTGGAGGCCGCCGGCATGCTGGCCCACACCGACTTCGCCGAGCAGCAGGTGCTGCGCGGGGACGAGGAGCAGGTGCTCCGCCCGGACCTGGTGGTGCGGCTGCCCGGGGGCAAGTCGCTGGCCATCGACGCCAAGGCCCCGCTGGCCGCGGTCCTGGAGGCCGAGGAACTGGCCGGCGACCCGTCCGCGGAGGCTGCCGGACGGCGTCGGGACCTGCAACGGGCCCACGCCAAGGCCGTGCG
>JAPFFX010000285.1 GCA_026645375.1 Citricoccus sp. WCRC_4
GGCGAGTTCGCCACCATGACCCCCGATGAGCGGATCCGCATGGTCGAGGAGGTCACCTCGCACGTGGCCGGCCGGGTCCCGGTGATAGCCCAGACCGGTGCCGTCACCACGGCCGAGGCCATCCGCCAGAGCCGGGCCGCTCAGCGGGCCGGTGCGGACGTGCTGATGCTCGTCACCCCGTACTACGAGGCGCTGTCCCTTCAGGAGACCACCACCTACCTGCGGGACGTGGCCGAGCAGGTCGAACTGCCGATCATGCTCTACAACATCCCCGGAGCCACCGGGGTGAACCTGGACCCGGACACCATCGGCGCCCTGGCCGACGAGTTCGAGCACATTCGCTACGTGAAGGATTCCGGGGCGAACTGGGAACAGGGCCTGCAGCTGATCCACCACCACGGGGACCGGATCGGCACGTTCATCGGCTGGGACGTCTACCTTTACTCGGCCCTGGTCGAAGGCGCCGCGGGGGTCATGGCTGGGGCCGCCAACGTGGTCCCGGCCGAGATCGTCGCCATCTACGACGCCATCGCCGCCGGTGACCTGGGCGGGGCCCTGAAGCAGTGGAAGCGTCTGTACCCAGTGATCGACACGATGATCTCCGGTGACTTCATCCCCGCGGTCAAGGCCGGCCTGGAACTGCAGGGCGTCCCCGCCGGCGTTCCCCGCCGCCCGATGGCACCGCTCTCGGCCGCCGGCCGCGACGAGCTCCAGGGTGCCCTGGAGCTGCTGCAGGGCGCCTTCGCCTCCTGAACCTCGGTCCCCGACGCCGGCCCGTGACGGTCGGCGTCGAGGACCTGGTTGCCTTCCCTTCCGCCACCCCCTTCCCATTCTTCCTTGGAGGTTCCGATGAACACTCAGAACACCCTGTCCGAGACCGTTTCCGTGCTGCGCGCCGAGCAGCCGTTCACCGTGGAGATGCCCCGGTGCGCCCACTACATCGACGGCCACCACGTCGAATCCACCGGTGAGACCACCGAGGTCGTGGACCCGGCCCGCGGCACTGTCCTGGCGACCGTGCCCCGAGGTGGCCAGGCCGAGGTCGACGCCGCCGTGGCAGCCGCCCGCGCCGCCGCCCCCGGGTGGGCGGGGCGCACCCCGAAGGACCGGGCCCAGGTCCTGCTGGCCCTGGCCGACGCCCTGGCCGCCGACCGGGAACGGTTGCGCACCCTCGAGGCCCTGAACTGCGGCAAACCGCCGGCGGTCACCGCCGACGACGTGGACTCGGCCATCGACACCTTCCGCTTCATGGCCGGCGCCGGGCGCAGCACCACCACCGTCGCCGCCGGGGACTACGTGGAGGACATCACCTCGATGATCCTGCGCGAGCCGCTGGGCGTCATCGGGATGATCACCCCGTGGAACTACCCCCTGCTGATGGTCGCCTGGAAGCTTGCCCCGGCACTGATGGTCGGCAACACCATCGTGCTCAAGCCCAGCGAGGTCACTCCGCTGACCACCCTGCGCCTGGCCGAACTGGCCCACGGCATCCTGCCGCCCGGAGTACTGAACATCGTCAACGGCCCGGGTCGGGTCGTCGGCAATGCGCTCAGTGCCCATCCCGGCATCGACATGATCGCACTGACGGGCAGCGTGGGGGCCGGTCAGTCCGTGGCCGGTGCCGCGGCCGCCAACGTGGTCCCGGCCCACCTGGAACTGGGCGGCAAGGCCCCGGTGCTGGTCTGCCCGGACGCCGACCTGGACCAGGTGGCCGCGACCGTGGCCGAGGCGGGATTCTGGAACACCGGGCAGGAATGTGGGGCCGCTTGCCGTGTGCTCGCCCACGACTCCATCGCCGAGGCACTCACCGAGAAGATCGTCGCCGCCGTGGCCGCCTATCGGCTGGCCGCCCCCGAAATCGACCAGGAGAACACCCTGGGTCCGATCATCTACCGCGGCCACTACGAGCGGGTCATGGCCGCCATCAACGCCGCCGTGGACCGCGGCGCCCAGGTCCTCCTCGGGGCCCGCGGAGACGACGCCGAAGGGTACTGGATCGAACCGACCCTCCTGAAGGTCGCCACCGGCGACCCGATCAGTCTCCAAGAGGTCTTCGGTCCCGTGGTCACCATCGAGACCTATACCGAGGAATCCGAGGGCATCGCCCGCGCCAACCAGACCGACTACGGCCTCACCGCCTCGGTGTTCACCCGTGACGTCGCCACCGCCCTCACCCTGGCCAAGGCCCTGAACTTCGGCAGCGTCAACGTCAACACCCATCTGGCCCTGCCCACCGAGATGCCCTGGTCCGGGTTCAAGCACAGCGGCTACGGACGAGACCTCTCCGCTTACGCCCTCGACGACTACTCCCGCACCAAGCACCTCGCCCTCAACCACGCCCGCGACTAGTACCCCTGCCACAGGGGATGCCACGTCGGAGCACGTAAGCATCCCCGAAGCGCACAACCAGCCGCGACGAGGGGTCCAGCTGCCCCGTTACGCCTAGGGACGGCCGCTACGGTCGCACGTGGGTGCTTGTTAGCAAGCACCCACGTGCGCCCGTCTACACAACCTGCAGCTACTAAAGCATTTGGTTTACGTAACGATGCCTATCGGCGTTCAGAGGAGGACGAGTCGCAATGGATGAGATGACTCGTCTCGGTCTGCCATGGCGGAGTCATGTCAGGTCGGGTTGCGGATCTCCCGTCGCCGATTGGCATCAGCCGAAGAGCGTATCGATTCCTTTCAGGTGCCCCAGCATCCCACTGGCGAGCAGCACAGCGGCCAGCGTGGCCAGGACTCCGGCGGCCATCAGCCAGTCGGCGGCGGAGAGCCGGACGGGCCGCCAGACGGTGCGTGGGCTCAGCCCCAGCCCCCGTGACTCGAGGGACTGGGCCATCCGCTCTCCCTTGCGCACCGAGATCACCAGCAGGGCGAACGACGCGCGGGCCAGCGACCTCACGCCGCGCGGCAGCGTGCCGTCCGCATGCAGCGGCGCCCGCACGGCGTGCGCCTGCCGGATGGTCTGCCACTCGCGGGGCATCTCCTGGAGCATCCGGTAACCGGCCAGGACCGCGTAGGTGATCCGCGGTCCGAGCCGGGCCTGTTGGTGCAGGCTGTGCATCAGCCGGACACCGTCGGTGGAGACGATGAAGCCGATGGCCAGCACGCCGATGACGAGCGTGCGCAGGGCCAGCGATCCGCCCACGGACAGCCCCTCTACCGTGATGCGCAGCGGCCCCGCACTCCACAGCACCTGGCCGGGCCGGCTCAGCGCGTTCACCATGAGCACGCCGAGGCCGAAGGCCACGAACGGGAGGTGGAGCAGCGCCAGG
>JAPFFX010000021.1 GCA_026645375.1 Citricoccus sp. WCRC_4
GCCTCGGACACGGAAGCGCCCGGCACCCCATCCGTGGAGGGCCGGAAGCGTCCGGTCAGCTGTGCAGTTCCGGCCGGCGGCTGTTCAGTCGGCGTCGGCCGGATCGGGGCCGTCGCCTTCGTCGGGGAGGTCGCCGGTCTTCCGTGCATCCCCGGACTCCGTGTCCTCGTTCAGGTCCTCGTCCAGCGCGTGCCGTGGCTGGCTCTGGAGGTACTCCTCGACGGCGGCACCGAGTTCCTCGGCATCCGGGACCTGCTCGTCCGGTCCCACCAGCAGGGACCGTCCCGCCCCGGAGGAGTGCTGGTCGAAATTGCGTTCCAGTCCCTGGACCATGGCCGTGATCTCACCGGAGGACCCGGTCTGGCGGTCGAGCTCCCGGTCCACCTCGCGGCCGCGCTCGCGCAGTTCATCGGTGGGCAGCATCAGTCCCAGGGCTGCACCCACGTACTCCAGGGCGGCGACGGCGGCCTGCGGGTAGGCGGCATCGGCGAGATAGTGCGGGACGTGCAGGGTGTACCCGGTGGTGCCCCGGCGTTTCTCGTCCAACCGCAGCTCGAGCAGCTGGGCGACACCGGAGACCATCCGCGCCTGCGGGCTCCAGGTGGACAGGCCGGCCACCAGTTCGTCCTGGTTGCCGTGCGTGGTCACGCCCAGCGGGCGGGTGTGGGGCACCGGCATGGGCACGGCGTCCACGAGCGCGACCAGCTTCACGTCGAGCTTGTCCACCAGGAACAGCACGGAGGCCACGAAGCGTTCCCACTGGTAGTCGGGCTCGGGGCCGGAGAGCAGGAGGAAGGGCCGGCCCAGGGCGTCGGAGACCAGGTGGAGTTCGAGCCGGGGCGACCGGTAGTCCAGGAACCGGTCCCCGTCGAAGCTGATCTGCGGCCTGCGGGCCCGGTAGTCGATCAGCTGGTCCGCGTCGAAGCTGGCCAGCAGCTTGTGGTCGAGCGAGTCCAGCAGGGTGTGCCGGACCTGCTCGGAGAGGTGACCGGCATCCAGGTGGCCGCCGAAGACCGCCAGCATGCCCAGCCCGCGCAGCGCCGAGGCACCGTCGAATCCCCCGGCCAGCAGGTCTCGGCCCGCGGCCTCCAGGGTGAACAGCTGGGTGGGGTCCTGCATGGTCTGTCCTTTCGGCAACATGGTCTCGCGCGACCGGATACACGTGCAATGTCCAACGCGCGGGGGCCGCCAGGTATTCCGTGGCTAGGATCGACACGGTGGGACGCGGCCTCTCAGTGCCGTCCCCTCTGCCCCCTGCACTCAACGACGGAGAACGCGCACGTGATCAACGACTTCAGTCCAGTATTGACCGCCATCGGGCCGGACCTCGACAAGTGCACGGCCTCCGCTCTCGTCGTGGGCATCGCCTCCGGCGACGACGGACCGGTCCTGCTGCCCAGCCCGCTGCCCGATGCCGGCGCCCGCGCCCTGGCCGACTCCCTCGAGGCCCTGGGCGTCACCGGCGCGGCCGACGAGGTGCTGCGCATCCCCGGACTGGATCCGCTGCCGTTCCCGCTCCTGGTGCTGACCGGCGTCGGGAAGATCACCGGCGAGCCCGGAGCGGGCGTGTCCGACGAGGCCCTGCGTCGCGCTGCCGGCGCCGCAGTGCGCCAGCTGGCGGGCACCTCCTCGGTGGCGCTGGGACTGCCCGCCGACACGGAGGAGCACCTGGCCGCAGTGGCCGAGGGTGCGGCGCTGGCCGCGTACTCGTTCACGGCCTTCCGCTCCGCCCCCGGCCGGGAGAAGGCGAAGGACCCGGTGGCCGAGGCCGCCGTCGTGACCTCCCTGAGGCCGCGACAGTCCGGACCCGTGCTGCAACGCGCCGCCGTCGTCGCCCGCGCGGTCCGCGCCACGCGGGACCTGGTCAACACCCCGCCGTCCCACCTGTTCCCCGCCTCGTTCGCCGAGGAGGTCACCGACGCGGTGCGCAAGCTGCCGGTGAAGGTCACCGTCTGGGACGAGAGGAGGCTGGCCAAGGAGGGCTTCGGCGGACTCCTGAACGTCGGCATGGGCTCGTCCCGGCCCCCGCGGCTGGTGAAGCTCGACTACTCCCCCGCCCGGGCGTCCGCGCACGTCGCGCTCGTCGGCAAGGGCATCACCTTCGACTCCGGCGGGCTCTCCCTCAAGCCCCCGACCTCGATGACCACCATGAAGTCGGACATGGCCGGGGCCGCGACCGTCGCCGCGGTGGTGCGGGCGGCCGCGGAGCTGCAGCTGCCCGTGAAGGTCACCGGCTGGCTGTGCATGGCCGAGAACCTCCCCTCGGCCACGGCCCAGCGTCCCTCCGACGTCATCACCATCTACGGGGGCAAGACGGTCGAGGTCATGAACACGGACGCCGAGGGGCGCCTCGTGCTGGCCGACGGCCTGGTCGCCGCCACCGACGAGACCCCTGACGCGGTCATCGACGTGGCCACGCTCACGGGCGCCCAGATGATCGCCCTGGGCACCCGCACGACCGGCGTGATGGGCACCGAGGACCTCCGGGATGACCTGGTGCGGTCGGCCTGTGCGGCCGGCGAGTCCGCCTGGGCGATGCCGATCCCGGACAACCAGCGCGCGTCCCTGGACTCGGCCATCGCCGACATCTCCAACGTGGGAGACCGCTTCGGCGGCATGCTCACCGCCGCGGCGTTCCTGCGCGACTTCGTCGACGCCGGCCGCGAACCGGACGCCGTCAAGGCCGCCCCCACCCCGTGGGCGCACCTGGACATCGCCGGCCCCTCGTTCAACGAGTCAGGGGCGTTCGGGTACACCCCGAAGGAGGCGACCGGCGTGATGGTGCGCACTCTCGTCCGTTACCTGCAGGACCGCGCGTCCTGATGCGTGCCGGACGCGGCCGGTTGAGTAGATCGACCGGTCACGTCCGGCTAAGGTGAAACCCGAGGCACCACCGTGACGATCCGGTCACGGACCGTCCACCAACCCAGGGCAACCGGAGACCCCGCTGCCCGATCGTGAGGAGCTCCATCGTGGCCGACAAGGCAACCGCCAAGGAATTCGACGTTCTCATCCTCGGCGGTGGCTCCGCCGGGTACGCCGCGGCACTGCGGTCCGTGCAGTACGGACTGACAGTCGGCCTCATCGAGAAGGCCAAGCTGGGCGGCACCTGCCTCCACTGGGGCTGCATTCCCACCAAGGCCTACCTGCACGCGGCCGAGCTCGCCGACGAGGCGCGGACCAGCTCCAAGTACGGCATCAACACCACGCTGGAGTCCATCGACATGGCCGCCGTGCGCGGCTACAAGGACGGCATCGTCGCCGGGAAGTTCAAGGGCCTCACCGGGCTGCTCAAGATGAAGAAGGTCAACGTCATCGAGGGCGAGGGTAAGCTCGTCTCGCAGAACGAGATCGAGGTGGACGGCACCCGCTACTCGGGCAAGAACATCGTCCTGGCTTCCGGTTCCGAGGCCAAGACCTTCGGCCTGCCGATCGGCGGGCGCATCATGACCTCCACCGAGGCCCTGGAACTGGACTACACCCCGAAGTCGGCCATCGTCCTCGGCGGCGGCGTCATCGGCTCCGAGTTCGCCTCGGCGTGGAACTCCTTCGGCGTGGACGTCACGATCATCGAGGGCCTGGACCACCTGGTCGCGAACGAGGACCCCGCGATCATCAAGGTGGTCGAGCGCGAGTTCAAGAAGAAGAAGATCAAGACGAGCCTGGGCACCTTCTTCGAGAAGGTCGAGGACACCGGTGACGGCGTCAAGGTCACCCTGGCCGACGGCAAGGAGTTCACTGCCGAGGTCTGCCTGGTCGCCGTGGGCCGCGGCCCGGTCACTGCGGGCCTGGGCTACGAGGAGCAGGGCATCACCCTGGACCGCGGCTTCGTCATCACCAACGAGCGCCTGCACACCGGCGTCGGCAACATCTACGCCATCGGGGACATCGTCCCGGGCCTGCAGTTGGCCCACCGCGGCTACCAGCAGGGTCACTTCGTCGCCGAGGAGATCGCCGGCAACAACCCGCTCATCGTCGAGGACATCAACATTCCCAAGGTGACCTTCACCGACCCCGAGGTCATGTCCGTGGGCTACACGGAGCCCAAGGCCAAGGAGAAGTTCGGCGAGGACAACGTCGAGACCGTGGAGTACAACCTGGCCGGCAACGGCAAGTCCTCCATCCTCGGCACCGGCGGCATCATCAAGATGGTCCGCCAGAAGAACGGGCCGATCGTGGGCGTGCACGGCGTCGGCAAGCGCATCAGCGAGCAGATCGGCGAGGCCCAGCTCATCGTGAACTGGGAGGCCTACCCCGAGGACGTCGCGGCCTTCGTCCACGCGCACCCGACCCAGAACGAGGCCCTCGGCGAGGCCGCCATGGCCCTGAACGGCCACCCGCTGCACGGCTGAGACCACCAGAACGTACACCGGCCCGCACCGTGGAGTCGGGCCGTCAACAACCGTCAGGCCGGCAGGCAGCCGGCACGCACTTGAGGAGAAACGGGACGACATGTCTGAAACCGTGAACCTGCCGGCCCTGGGTGAATCCGTCACCGAGGGCACCGTCACCCGCTGGCTGAAGGAGGTCGGCGACGAGGTCGCCGTCGACGAGCCCTTGGTGGAGGTGTCCACCGACAAGGTGGACACCGAGATCCCCTCCCCCGTGGCCGGGATCCTGGAGGAGATCCTCGTCCAGGAGGACGAGACCGTCGAGGTCGACGCCCCGCTCGCCCGGATCGGCGACGGCTCCGGTGGCGGCGCCTCCGGCTCCGACTCCGACGCCGGCGCTGAGGAGCAGCCGCAGGCCGAGGAGGCGACCGAGGAGTCCGCGGGACCGGACACCGAGGAGGCCGGGGACACCGACACCTCCGGCCAGGAGCTGTCCTCCGAGCAGGTCGCCGCCGAGGACGCCGAGGAGCGTGGCACCGGTGAGGCCACCGAGGTCACCCTGCCCGCGCTGGGTGAGTCCGTCACCGAGGGCACCGTCACACGCTGGCTGAAGGAGGTCGGCGACGACGTCGAGGTCGACGAGCCGCTGCTCGAGGTCTCCACGGACAAGGTCGACACCGAGATCCCCTCTCCCGTGGCCGGCAAGCTGCTGGAGATCAAGGTCCAGGAGGACGAGACGGTCGAGGTCGGCGCCCTGCTGGCACTCGTGGGCTCCGGGTCCACCGGTGGTTCCGCGCCGGCTGCCGCCCCCGCCCAGGAGGAGCAGGCCCCGCAGGCCGAGGAGGAGCCTGCCGAGGACAAGCCTGCCGAGGAGGAGCCTGCCGGGGAGACGGAAGGGCAGCAGGCACCCCAGGCCGAGGAGAAGCCGGCGGAGCAGCCCGTGCCGGCGGCCGAGAAGACGCCGACCGAGCAGAAGCCGGCCGCCCAGGCCTCGGCTCCCGGGGAAGGGTACGTCACCCCGCTGGTGCGTCGCCTGGCCCAGCAGAACGACGTGGACCTGTCCACGGTGGTGGGCACCGGCGTCGGCGGCCGGATCCGCAAGCAGGACGTGCTCGTGGCCGCCGAGGCCGCCAAGGCCTCCCAGGGCGGCGGCCGACCGCAGGCACCGGCCGGCGGGGACGCCCCGTCCGCTGCCCCGGCGGCGAAGGCCGTCGCCAGCACGGTGGACCCCTCGAAGCGCGGTTCCACCGAGAAGGCCCCGCGCATCCGGCAGACCATCGCCCGGCGCATGCGCGAGTCCCTGGACGTGTCCGCCCAGCTCACGCAGGTGCACGAGATCGACATGACGCGGATCGTGGCGCTGCGCAACCGAGCCAAGGGAAGCTTCCAGCAGAAGAACGGCGTGAAGCTGACCTTCCTGCCGTTCATCACCCAGGCGGTGGCGGAGGCACTGAAGCAGCACCCGAAGCTCAACGCCGAGTACAACGCGGAGACCTCGGAGATCACGTACCACGACTCCGAGGACATCGCGATCGCCGTCGACACCGACAAGGGCCTGTTCGTCCCGGTGATCTCGGATGCCGGTGCGCTGAACCTCTCCGGCCTCGCCGGGAAGATCGCCGACCTGGCCGAGCGCACCCGGAGCAACAAGATCTCTCCGGACGAGCTGTCCGGGGGCACGTTCTCCATCACCAACTTCGGTTCGGTGGGAGCCCTGTTCGACACCCCGATCATCAACCAGCCCAACGTCGCCATCCTGGGCGTCGGCACCATCGTGAAGCGCCCCATGGTCATCACCGACCAGGACGGCAATGATGTCATCGCCATCCGCCACATGATGTACCTGTCCCTGACCTACGACCACCGCCTGGTGGACGGAGCGGACGCCGGACGGTTCCTGCAGACGGTGAAGGCACGCCTCGAAGAAGGCGAGTTCGCCCACGAGCTGGGCCTGTAAGGGGTGGAGGTCCTCACCGCGATCTTCGTCGCCATCCACATCGTCTCGGCGGCTGCCATCGTCGGCGGCTGGCTGGCCCACTTCAAGAACCCGACCATCACGACGTCGCAGTGGTGGGGTTCACTGGGCATGATCATCTCCGGCCTGCTGCTGTTCGGGTTTGCCGAGATGGGTGACGGTCCCGTCAACCGGATCAAGCTCACCGTCAAGCTGGTCATCGGCCTGGCCGTGTTCGTCGCCGCCCTGCTGGGCCGCCGCAAGGAGAACAGGGGCGAGCCGGTGCCCACCGGTCTGGCCCATGCCGTGGGTGGCCTCGGCCTGGTCAACATCCTGGTGGCCGTGCTGTGGCAGGACTACTCCGCCTGACCGCCCCTCGTGCGCCGCTGCGCCAGTCGTAGCGGAGGCACCACCTCGATCAGGGCGCCTGTCCGGGACCTCCCGGGCGGGCGCCCTCGTCGTTCGTCCCCGCATCGGGTCCGGGCCCTCCGACGATCCGGTGGACACGCCATCCGGGGTCGGTCCGGACCAGTTCGGCCGTGAACCGTTCATCGGTGGAGACCGTCACCTCATCGACGGTCTGCCCCGCGGCCGTCACCGTGCGGTAGGGGCTGATCGTCAAGGTCAGGGGCACGCGCGCCTCGTCCGCACCGGTGCGCTCGACCGGCCCGGAGACGGTCGTCTGCAGGGTCAGGTCCTCATAGCGCAGGTGGCGGTTCCGCAGTTCGTCGATCAGTCGCAGGTCCGCCCGGTAGGCCGGTGAATCCGGCAGGCTGTAGTCCACGACATCCTGCCGGTCCAGAGAGGCCAGTGCCCGCGCCCTGGCCGGCCCCAGGGCCCGCGCCGCCTCCGACACGTCGCTCGTACCCCGTCCGTCCGGAGTCGCGTCGGTGCCGGAGGGGCTGGTGCCGGAGGGGCTGGTGGTTGAAGGCCTGATGGTCGAGGGGGACGGCGTGCCCACCGGGCCGGTCGCCGGGGACACGCCGGCCGGTACCTTGACGGGGGCGGACATCGGGGCGGACGCCGGGGAATCCGCCCCGGGCCCGGCCACACCGGTGACCAGGACACCACCGGCCACCGCCAGCGCCGCCCCGGTACCTGCGGCCAGCAACACGGGGCGTCGCCGCTTCCTCGGTACGGGATCGGCGCGACGACGGGTGGGCAGTTCCATGGCCACGTCCGGACTGGCCGATGGGTACAGGTCCACCGGCTCCGGGGTGGCCCAGCGGTAGCAGGCCATGGCGAAGCGTTCGGCGCTGGGCCTGGCGCCCGGGTCCTCGTCCAGCCCGGCTTCCAGGAGCGAGACGACCTCGCCCGGGATGTCCGGGACGACCAGCGGCAGCGGTGCGCGGGACGAGGTGCGAGCCGGGGCCCGTCCGGTCAGGGCGTACCACCCGACGGCGGCCAGCGAGTAGACGTCCGCGGCCGGGTCGAGCCCACCCTGTCCGGCGTCGCGACCGTCCGCGATCTCCGGGGCGCAGAAGCCCGGCGTGCCGGTCCGGGCCGCGGCCCCGCCCAGCAACCGGGACGACCCGAGGTCCGAGACCGCCGGGCGCCCCTGGACGGTGAAGAGGATGTTGCCCGGCGAGAGGTCACCGTGGACGACGCCGTGCCCGTGCAGGGCCTGCAGGGCCTGTGCCACGGGCACCAGGACGGTCACCACCTGGCCCACCGGCAGGGGGCCTGTGGCCCGGACCAGGGAACCCAGGGAGCCGCCCGCGTGGTACTCGCTCAGCAGTCCCGGACCACGGTCGGTGGCCACGATTCCCAGCGGTCGCACCACGTGCTCGTGCCTCAGCTCGCCCAGCGCCCGCACCTCGACCTCGAGCGATTCCGTGGGTGCCTCCGCCGATCGGTCCGGGAGCTTCAGGGCCGCCTGCCCGCCCAGGCCGTCCTCCACCAGCCAGACCGTCGAGCTGCCTCCACGGCCCAGTTCGCGCCGCACCTGCCACCCCGGGACCGTGGGGGTGTCCCCTGATGTGCCCATGTCGTCCGGATCCCTTCCTCTCCCGCCCATGCCGCCACCCCGCCGTCCGGCGCGCTCCCGTGCACGTCCGTGTGCTGCCGTTCCATCCTGCCGCGTTACCCCGCATGGCGTGGCGGGTTATCCACAGGCCCGGGGTGCGGGGCTAGAGTGGACGCATGTCCGCGTCGACCTACCCGCCGTTCCGCGTCCTGGGCCTGTCCCCGGACACCGTTGACTACCAGTGGGCGTGGGATCTGCAACAGTCGTTGCACGCCGAGGTCGTGGACGGTTCCTCGGCCGGTGCCGTGCTGCTGCTGGAACACACCGCGGTCTACACCGCCGGCAAGCGCACCGAGCCCGAGGACATGCCCGACGACGACTCGGCCGTGGTCCACGTGGACCGCGGTGGCAAGCTGACCTGGCACGGCCCCGGCCAGCTGGTCTGCTACCCGGTGGTCCGGCTCGCCGATCCCGCGGCCGTCCGGGGGTACGTCTGGTTCCTGGAGGAGGTCATCATCCGCACGCTGGCCGGTTATGGCCTGACGGGTGAACGGGTCGACGGACGCTCTGGAGTCTGGATCCGGGGCGGGGCCGACGCCGAGGGCAGTCCCCTGCCCGACCGCAAGATCGCCGCCATCGGGTTGCGGGTCAACCACGGGGTCTCCATGCACGGGTTCGCCCTGAACTGCGACAACGACCTGACCCCCTACGACCACATCATCGCCTGCGGCATCACCGACGCCGGTTCCACCACCATCTCGGCCGAGACCGGACAGGACGTGTCCCCCGCCGACGTCGTGAGCGCCGTGATGGAGCACTTCGCCGCCCTGGCCCCGGAGCACCTCGCCCCCGTGTCCCCGGCCCTCCTCGCCGAGGGCGAGGGAATCGACTCCCCCCTGCTGGAAGGAACATCCAAGTGAGCGCATCCCCCGACGGCCGCCGACTGCTGCGCGTCGAGGCCCGGAACTCCGAGGTCCCCGTGGAACGCAAGCCGGACTGGATCAAGGCCAAGGTCGAGATCGGGCCGGAGTACATCCAGCTCAAGAACAAGGTCAAGTCCTCCGGTCTGCACACCGTGTGTGAGGAGGCCGGCTGCCCGAACATCTTCGAGTGCTGGGAGGACCGGGAGGCCACCTTCCTGATCGGCGGCGACGTCTGCACCCGCCGCTGTGACTTCTGCGACATCGCCACCGGCCGCCCCAACCCGCTGGACCTGGACGAGCCCCGCCGGGTGGCGGAGAACATCCGCGAGATGAACCTGCGCTACACCACGGTCACCGGCGTGGCCCGGGACGACCAGAAGGACGGAGCGGCCTGGCTCTACGCCGAGACCATCCGGAAGGTCCACGAGCTGAACCCGAACACCGGCGTGGAGATCCTGCCCCCGGACTTCGGGGCCGACCCGGCCCTCGTCCAGGTCGTCTTCGACGCCCGGCCGGAGGTATTCGCCCATAACCTGGAGACCGTGCCGCGGATCTTCAAGCGCATCCGCCCGGCGTTCACCTACGAGAAGTCCCTGCGCGTGCTGACCATGGCCAAGGCCGACGGGCTCCTCACCAAGTCCAACCTGATCCTGGGCATGGGCGAGGAGGACCACGAGATCGACCAGGCGCTGCTGGACCTGCACGAGGCCGGTTGCGACATCATCACGATCACCCAGTACGTGCGTCCGTCCAAGCTGCATCACCCGATCGACCGCTGGGTCAAGCCGCAGGAATTCGTGCACTGGTCCGACCGGGCCGAGGAGATCGGCTTCGCCGGTGTGATGGCCGGCCCGCTGGTCCGGTCCTCCTACCGGGCCGGCCGGCTGTACGCCTCGGCCATGCGCAAGCTCGGACGGCCCATGCCCGAGCACCTCGCGCACATCGAGGACAACGGCACCACGCGGCAGGAGGCCGCAACCCTGCTCGCCGGCCGGTAGACTTAGGGCCACTATGGCCAAGAGCACAGATTCCGCAACATCCTCGTCCTCGACCCGTGACGCCCTGAAGGCGGTCAAGGCCGCCCAGCGTGAGCGCCGCCTGCAGGAGCGCGCCAGCGCCAAGGCGAACAAGGCCGAGAACAGGGCACGGAAGAAGGCCACCAAGAAGCCCGGCGTCTTCAAGCAGATGGGCGAGGTCTTCTCCATGACCCGTGCCCACGACCCCAAGGTCGTGCTGTGGATGTCGCTGGCCTTCGTCGGTGCCCTGGTGATCGGCCTCGTCGTCGGCCTGCTCCTGGACAACTGGATCACCTGGCTGCTCATCGCCATCCCCTTCGGCCTGCTGGCCGCCGTGATCATCATGAACCGGATGGCCGAGCGCGCAGCCTTCGCCCGCATCGACGGCCGCCCCGGGGCTGCCGGCGCGGCCCTGTCCACCCTGCGCCGCGGCTGGATCATCCCCGAACAGCCCGTCGCGGTGAGCCCCAAGACCCAGGACGCGGTCTTCCGCGCGGTGGGCCGCCCCGGTGTGGTGCTCATCACCGAGGGTCCGACCAACCGCGTCCGTCCGCTGGTGGAGAAGGAACGCCGCAACATGCAGCGCTTCCTGCCCAACGTGCCGATCCAGGTCCTCGCGACCGGGCACGGGGAGGGTCAGGTCGAGCTCCAGGACCTGGCCAAGACGCTCAAGCGCATGAAGAAGACCCTGACCAAGCAGGAGGTCCAGGCCGTGGACAAGCGCCTGGCGGCGCTGGGTTCCGCGAAGATGCCGATCCCGAAGGGTATCGATCCCTACCGCGCCCGGCCGGACCGTAAGTCGATGCGCGGCCGCTAGGCTCCTGGCCCCGGACCGAGGGGCCGCGTGTCCCGAGGTCCGGGGAGCCCGCACGTCCGGGTTCCGGGGAACCTCACATCCGGATCTGGACGGTTCCGGCGGCCCGGTCGTGCAGTCCGCGCCCGTCGCCGTCGATCACCAGCGGGGGGACGATCAGGCAGAGCAGCACCGTCCTCAGCAGGGCCTTGGGCAGGCCGGTCATGGCGCCGCCCACGCGAACGACCTGGATCCGGACCAGGCGCTTGCCGATCGTGGTGCCCAGCAGGCCCACGCCAAGCACCTGCAGGACGACGAAGAGGCCCAGTGTCACGAGGCTGTGCCCCTGGAACCACACGTTGGACACCATGGCGGGGATGAACCAGTCGATGACCAGGGCCAGCACCCGCCGGCCCCATCCGGCCATCGCGGTCGGCCCCTCCTGCGCCAGTCCGAGCCGTTCCCCGGGCCACTTGCCGAGCTGTCCGGCCCGTTCGGTTCCCCCGACCCAGCCGGCCATGTCCCGCCGGGTGATGAGTCGCTCGTCCGCAGGACCCGCAGCGGGCCCCGGCCGTTCGTCACGGGGCTTTCCGGACGGCCCCGTCGAGGAGACGCCTGCGCCGGCGGAGGACCTGTTCTTCTTGGATCGAGCCACCGTTCCACTCTACCGAGTCAGCACGTCCGCGTCCGCCCGCCACCGCGTGGAGGGCCACCTCGGTCCCCGGTGTACGCGGGCCGTGTTACACGCCCGAAACACGTCCGTCACCGATGCTTCACGGCTTGCCGATAAGGTGAACCCATTCGCAACGATCCACCGAGGAGCGCCCGCATGTTCACTTCCGTCCAGGAAGCCCTGCAGTTCATCCAGGAGGAGGACATCGTCTTCGTCGATGTCCGCTTCACCGACCTGCCCGGGGTCCAGCAGCACTTCAACCTGCCGGCCAAGGCCGTGGACGAGGACTTCTTCACCGATGGCCAGCTCTTCGACGGCTCGTCCATCCGTGGATTCCAGGGCATCGCCGAGTCCGACATGCAGCTGATCCCGGACGTGGCCACCGCCTATGTCGACCCCTTCCGGGTCGAGAAGACCCTGGTCATGAACTTCTCCATCGTCAACCCGCGGACCGGTGAGCCGTACCACCGCGACCCCCGCGGGGTCGCCCAGCGTGCCGAGGAGTACCTGGCCTCCACCGGTATCGCCGACACGGCGAACTTCGCCTCCGAGGCCGAGTTCTTCATCTTCGAGGACGTCCGCTACCAGTCCACGCCCAACCACAGCTTCTACTCGGTCGATTCCGACGAGGCCTGGTGGAACTCCGGCCGCGCCGAGGACGGTGGCAACCTCTCCCACAAGACCGGTGTCAAGGGCGGGTACTTCCCCGTCTCCCCGGTCGACAAGCAGGCCGACCTGCGCGACGCGATCTGCGTGGCCCTGGACGAGGTGGGCCTGGAGGTCGAGCGGTCCCACCACGAGGTCGGTGCAGCCGGCCAGGCGGAGATCAACTACCGCTTCAACACGCTGACCCACGCGGCCGACGACCTGCAGAAGTTCAAGTACGTCGTGAAGAACACGGCGGATGCCTTCGGCAAGACCGCGACCTTCATGCCGAAGCCCGTGTTCGGTGACAACGGCTCGGGCATGCACTGCCACCAGTCGCTGTGGAACGCCGGTGAGCCGCTGTTCTACGACGAGAAGGGCTATGCCAACCTCTCGGACACCGCCCGCTGGTACATCGGCGGCCTGTTGAAGCACGCCTCTGCCATCCTGGCGTTCACCAACCCGACGGTGAACTCCTACCGGCGTCTCGTGAAGGGCTTCGAGGCCCCGATCAACATGGTGTACTCGCAGGGCAACCGCTCGGCGGCCATCCGCATCCCGATCACCGGTTCCAACCCGAAGGCCAAGCGCCTCGAGTTCCGGGCCCCGGACCCCTCCAGCAACCCGTACCTGGCCTTCGCCGCCCAGCTGATGGCCGGCCTGGACGGCATCCGAAACCGGATCGAGCCGGCCGAGCCGATCGACAAGGACCTCTACGAGCTGCCCGCCGAGGAGGCCGCGACCATCCAGAAGGCGCCGGCCTCACTGGAGGAGGCCCTGCGCGCACTGGAGGACGACCACGAGTTCCTCCTGGCCGGTGACGTCTTCACCGAGGACCTCATCGAGGCCTGGATCTCCTACAAGCGTGAGCACGAGATCCTGCCGCTGTCGATCCGCCCGAACCCCTACGAGTTCGAGCTGTACTACGGCGTCTGATCCTCGACCGCATCTGGCCGACGCCGGGGGGAATAGATTCCCCCCGGCGTCGGCTGTGCCTGAGCGAAGTCCCCTCGTGAAAGGCCCCTCGTGAGCTATCCCCTGTCGATCCTCGACCTGTCCACCGTCCTGCCCGACCAGCCCGTCGCCGAGGCGGTGGCGGCCAGCGTGGCCCTGGCCCGGGCGGCCGAGGAGCAGGGGTTCGCCCGGATCTGGTTCGCCGAGCACCACAATTTCCCCTCGATCGCGTCCTCGGCCACCTCGGTGCTGATCGCCCACGTCGCCGCGAACACCTCCAGCATCCGCCTGGGTGCCGGTGGCATCATGCTCCCCAACCACTCCCCGCTGGTGATCGCCGAGCAGTTCGGTACCCTGGCCGAGATCCACCCGGGCCGGATCGACCTGGGGCTGGGGCGGGCGCCGGGGACGGACCAGCGGACCATGATGGCCCTGCGGCGCGAGCCCTCGGCGGCCGACACGTTCCCCCGGGACATCAAGGAGCTGCAGGGCTACCTCAAGGGTGAGTCGATGATCCCCGGGGTCGATGCCTATCCGGGCAAGGGGACCGACGTCCCGCTGTTCGTCCTCGGCTCCTCCCAGTACGGGGCCCAGCTCGCGGCCGCCCTGGGCCTCGGGTACGCCTTCGCCTCGCACTTCGCCCCGCAGATGCTCGAGCACGCCGCCCGGCTCTACCGGGAGTCGTTCGAGCCGTCCGAGGACTACCCGGAACCGCACTTCATCGCCGCGCTGAACGTCATCGCCGCCGATACCGCCGAGGAGGCCCAGCAGCAGTTCGAGCTCTCCCAGCGGTTCCGCATCCGGCAGATGCTCGGCCGGGGACGGGATCTCACCGAGGACGAGGTCACCATGCTGATGCACTCCCCCGCCGCGGAACAGGTGCTGTCGATGACCAAGTACACGGCCGTCGGCACCGTCGAGACCGTCCGGGACTACCTGGACCGGTTCAGGGAGCGCGTCCAGGCCGACGAGCTGATCATCACCAACGCCGCCCCCGACCTCGAGGCCCGGCACCGGACCCTGCAGCTGCTCGGGGAGAACGTCATGGCCCGCGGCTGAACCGCCGGCCCGGGGCGGCGACCCGGTTCAGGCACCGTAGAAGTGCTTCTCGAACACCTGGCGCGCGTGCCGGGTGCACCGGAGGTAGTCCTCCTCCAGCCGGGCGGCATTACCGGGCTCGTAGCCGCACCACCGGGCGATGGCCTCCAGCTCCTGGCGCTTGGTCGGCAGCACGTCCGAGTTCTTGCCGGACCACACCACGATGCCGGAGCGGATCCTCGAGGCCAGCTGCCACGCTCGGTGCAGCACCTCGCCGTCCTCTGCCGGCAGCAGGCCCTCTGTCACCAGCGCCTCCAGCGCGGACATCGTCCCGGTCGTCCGCAGCGAGGCGCGGGTGTCCGCGTGCTGCAGCTGCAGGGTCTGGACGAGCCACTCGACATCGGACAACCCGCCCCGGCCGAGCTTGAGGTGCCGGGCGGGGTCCGCGCCCCGCGGCAGCCGCTCGGACTCCACCCGTGCCTTGATCCGGCGGATCTCCCGGATGGCAGACGGACCGGGATCCCCGGCATAGCGCACAGAGTCGGCCCAGGCGGTGAAGTCCCCGGCGAGTCCGGGATCGCCGGCGATCGCCCGGGCCCTCAGCAGGGCCTGGACCTCCCACGTGTCTGCCCAGCGCCGGTAGTACTCCTGGTAGGACTCCAGGGACCGGGCCAGCGGCCCCTTCTTGCCCTCGGGACGGAGATCGGCGTCCACGATGAGTGGCCGCTCGGCCAGCACCGGCGGCCGGCAGGGCTTGTGCAGCAATGAGGTCACCTGCTTGGCCAGCTCCACGGCCTGCCGCTGTGCGGCGTCATGGTCTGCGCCGGGCCGGGGACGGTGGACGAACATCACGTCCAGGTCCGAGCCGTACCCGATCTCCCGGCCGCCCTGGCGGCCCATGGCCACCAGGAGCAGGTCCGTGAGTTCACCGGCCTCGTCCTGGCGGGCCTCGGGGTGGCCGAACATCGTGTTCTCGGCCACGTGCAGGGCACCGAGGATGGCGGCCCGGTCCGCGTCGGAGAGCGCATGCCCGACGGCGTCCTGGTCCAGCAGTCCGGAGGCGTCGGCGATCGCGGTGCGCAGGATCTCGCGCTGCCTGATCAACCGGATCTGCCGCATCGCCTCGTCGCCGTCCGGGTGGCGGGCCATCTTGGCCCGGATCTCCTGCCACTGCGCCTCGAACGGCATCGGCTGCAGTTCACGGTCCCGGCCCAGCCAGGCCGCGGCCTCGGGCAGGTGCTCGAGCATGTCGCTGATGTAGGAGGAGGAGGACAGCACGTGGCACAACCGCTCCGCCGCCGCGGAGGAGTCCCGGAGCATCCCCAGGAACCAGGGTGAGGAGCCGAGGGACTCGGACAGCCTCCGGAAGGCGAGCAGTCCGCCGTCGGGGTCCGGTCCGTTGGCCAGCCAGCCGAGCATGACCGGCAGCAGCTGCCGCTGGAGGGAGGCGCGCCGGGACACGCCCGTGGTGAGCGCCTCGATGTGCCGCAGGGCGCCCGCCGGGTCCAGGTATCCCAGGGCCGAGAGCCGCTCGGCCACCGCCACCGGGGTGAGGCGGACCTCCTCGGCGGACAGGGCCGCCGTCGTGGACAGCAGCGGACGGTAGAAGATCTTCTCGTGCAGGGCCCGCACGTCCTTGCGGGTCCGCTTCCACACTGCCGTGAGCGCCTCGGCGTCGGACGGACCCGGCTCTCCCGGGCCCCGGGAGGCGCGGGCCAGCACCCACCGGGCGCGGGGGCGGTCCGGCATGAGGTGCGTGCGGCGCAGGTGTACCAGCTGGATGCGGTGCTCCAGCAGGCGCAGGAACCGGTAGGCCGCCGCGAAGGACTGGGCGTCCTTGCGGCCGATGTAGGAGCGCCGTTCCAGGGCACGGATGGCACTCTGGGTGTTGCGGACCCGCACGGAGTCCTCGGTCTTGCCATGGACCAGCTGCAGCAGCTGCACCGTGAACTCGACGTCCCGGAGCCCGCCGGAGCCCAGCTTGATCTCACGGTCCCGGTCCTGGTGCGCGATGTTGTCCAGCACGCGGCGGCGCATGCCCTGGACGGACGCCACGAAGCCCTCTCGTTCGGAGCTCGTCCACACCAGGGGCCAGATCGCGTCGATGTACTCCTGGCCCAGCTCCGGCGGTCCGGCGATCGGCCGGGCCTTGAGCAGGGCCTGGAACTCCCAGGTGTGGGCCCAACGGCGGTAGTACTCGGCGTGGGAATCCACCGTGCGGGACAGCGCCCCGTCCTTGCCCTCGGGACGCAGGTTGGCGTCCACCTCCCACAGTCCCGGTTCGGGCGCCGCCGCGGTGACGTACCGGGAGATCCCGGCGGCCAGGGCGGTGGCGATGGTCGCCGACCGGTGCCCGTCGGCCAGGGCCGAGGAGTGGACGAAGATCACGTCCACGTCCGAGATGTAGTTCAGCTCCCGGGCCCCGCACTTGCCCATGCCGATGACCGCCAGGCTGACGCTCTGCGCGTCCTCGCCGTACTGCTCGACGGCGTCCGCGCGGGACACCGCCAGACCCGCCTCGATCGCGGCGCCGGCCAGGTCGGACAGCCAGGCAGAGACCTTCGGCTGGATGCCCTGGGGATCCGGGTCGGTCAGGTCCTGCAGC
Source organism: Citricoccus sp. WCRC_4 (assembly GCA_026645375.1). Classification (GTDB taxonomy): domain Bacteria; phylum Actinomycetota; class Actinomycetes; order Actinomycetales; family Micrococcaceae; genus Citricoccus. Next base: position 16,899 of record JAPFFX010000021.1, read on the forward strand.
GCCAGGGCCGCCAGCTGGCGGCGGTACGCGATGCGCAGCGCGGCGGCTGCCTCCTTGCCCCGCAGCCCGGCCACCGGCTCCGGGACCGAGGGATCCGCCTCCACGGCGGCCAGCAGCAGGTCCCGGAGGGGGGCGGTGTCGGCGTCGAGTCCCTCCGGGCCGAGGACGGGGGCCGTGGCCGCCGCCTGCATGGGGTCGGTGAGCAGGTCGACGTGGTCCGGGCGGCGGATCAGGAACTCCCCCAGCGCTTCCGAGGACCCCAGCAGTCGAGCCAGGGCCAGGGACCGGTCGGCGTCGTGCAGGACGGCCACCGCCCCCGGAGCCCGGTCCAGGAGGCGGACCAGGAGGATCAGGGCCTGGTCGGGGTCCGGGGCGTCGGTCAGGATCCCGAGCAGCGCCTCGTGGTCGACCCGGTCGAGTTCGGTCGAGGCCAGCAGCGTGCGAGCGCGGTCGAGGTCCGTGAACCCGGTCCCGATGAGCACGCCCCGGCTGAACCCGCCGGCCTCGGCCGGGGAACCGGCCGGGACCGGTATGCCGCTGCGGTTCGCGCTGCGGGCGGCAGGGGCGCTGCTTCCGGGGCTGGAGGGTCGCATCGGGCTCTACAGGATGCCGAGGTACCGCTGCAGTTCGTAGGGGGTGACCTTGATCCGGTACTCGTCCCATTCCTGGCGCTTGTTGCGCAGGTAGTTCTCGAACACCTGCTCCCCCAGCACTCCGGCCACGAACTCGGACTCCTCCATGATCCGCAGGGCATCGTGCAGGGTGCCCGGCAGCGGGTCATGGCCCAGGGCACGGCGTTCCATGGCGGTCAGGGCGTTGACGTCCTCGGCCGCCGCCTCGGGGAGCTCGTACTCCTCCTCGACCCCCTTCAGCCCGGCCGCCAGCAGGACGGCATAGGTGAGGTACGGGTTGGCGGAGGCGTCGATGCCGCGGTACTCCACGCGGGCGGATCCCGCCTTGTCCGGCTTGTACAGGGGCACCCGGACCAGGGCGGAGCGGTTGTTGTGACCCCAGGAGACGTAGGCGGGTGCCTCACCGCCGCCCCAGAGACGCTTGTAGGAGTTGACGAACTGGTGGGTGATCGCCGTGATCTCCACGCTGTGGTGCAGCAGGCCGGCGATGAACCGGCGTGCCGTGGTCGACAGGTGGAACTCGGCGCCCGGCTCGAAGAAGGCGTTGGAGTCGCCCTCGAAGAGGGAGAAGTGGGTGTGCATCCCGGAGCCGGCGTGGTCCCCGAACGGCTTGGGCATGAACGTGGCGTAGTTGCCCTGCAGCTGGGCCACTTCCTTGATGACCGTACGGAACGTCATGATGTTGTCCGCCGTCTGCAGCGCGTCCGCGTACCTCAGGTCGATCTCGTTCTGGCCCGGTCCGGACTCGTGGTGGCTGAACTCCACGGAGATGCCGATGGCCTCCAGCATGTTCACCGCGTGGCGACGGAAGTCCGTGGCCACCCCGCCGGGCTCGTGGTCGAAGTACCCGGCCTGGTCCACCGGCACCGGCTGGCCGTCCGGCCCCGGTTCCTTCGACGCCAACAGGTAGAACTCGATCTCCGGGTGCGTGTAGAAGGTGAAGCCCATGTCCGCGGCCCGGGACAGCTGACGGCGCAGCACGTTCCGGGGATCCGCCGCGGACGGCTCGCCGTCCGGGGTGAGCACGTCGCAGAACATCCGCGACGTCGGTTCCTCCTCGCCGCGCCAGGGCAGGATCTGGAAGGTCGAGGGATCCGGCTGCAGCAGCATGTCGGACTCGAAGATCCGGGTGTAACCGTCGATGGAGGACCCGTCGAAGCCCAGCCCCTCCGCGAAGGCCCCCTCCACCTCGGCGGGCGCCAGCGCCACTGACTTCAGCGTCCCGGTCACGTCGGTGAACCACAGGCGCACGAACCGCACGTCCCGGTCCTCGATGGTCCTGAGTACAAACTCCTGTTGGCGATCCATCGTTCGTGGCTGCCTCCTGTCGGATCGGGACGATGGCTCCACTGTAGCGGTGGGAGCCGTCCCGTGCGTGGTCGCACCGGACATGCCCCGAGGTCAGCGCCGACGACACTAGACTGCGGTCATGGCTGAGAACGAGACCGCACCGTACGCCGCCAGGACCCCGGCCCGGTACCGCACCGCGCACCTGCAGCAGGCCAAGGACGAGGGCCGCCGGTTCGCCATGCTCACCGCCTACGACTTCCAGATGGCCCAGGTGTTCGACGAGGCCGGCCTCGAGACCATCCTGGTGGGCGATTCGGCCGCCAACAACATGATGGGCCACGCCACCACGCTGCCGATCACCATGGAGGAGATGATCGTCTTCGCCGGCTCCGTGGTGCGCGGCACCACTCATGCCATGGTCATCTGCGACCTGCCGTTCGGCTCCTACGAGGTCTCCCCCGAACAGGCCACCGCCAGCGCCATCCGGCTCGTCAAGGAGGCCGGGGTGCACGCCGTGAAGATGGAGGGCGGGATCCGGTACGCGGACCACGTGGCCATGATGACCGACGCCGGCGTGCCGGTCATGGCCCACATCGGCTTCACGCCGCAGTCCGAGAACGTCCTGGGCGGCTACCGCGTCCAGGGCCGCGGCGAGGGCGCCGCCGAGTCCATGATCCGAGAGGCCACGGTGCTCCAGGACGCCGGGGCCTTCGCGGTCCTGATGGAGATGGTGCCCTCCGACGTGGCCCGCCAGGTGGACGAGGCCCTGCGCGTGCCCACCGTCGGGATCGGCGCGGGCGCCGGGACCACGGGACAGGTGCTGGTCTGGCAGGACATGCTGGGCCTGCGGGCCGGGAGGATGCCCCGGTTCGTCAAGCAGTACGCGGACCTGCGCTCGGTCATCGGGGAGGCCGCCTCCGCCTACCGGCGGGACGTGCTGGAGGGCACCTTCCCGGCGTCGGAGCACGGCTTCGAGTCCTGAGGTGCCGGGCCGGCGGGAGTCCCCACCGGCGCCGGGTGCACCTCCCGGACCCTCTCCGGGGTGGTCGTGGAGTCAGGCAGAGTCATTGGACGGGTTGTTGTCCCAGTTGGAGTCCTCGGCCTCGCGCTCGTCCCAGCGCTCATTGTTGGCCTGCACCTGCGCGATCGCCCCCTCGGCCTCCTCACGGGTGGTGTAGGGGCCCAGCAGCTTCGACCAGTCCGACTGGGGACCTTCCTCGACGGTCTTGGTGACGACGTTGTACCAGTATTCGCTCATGGCACCAGCCTAGGGTCGATCCCGGCGATCCGGCCCCAGCGGGACGGCGATAGGATCGAAACATGTCCGAAGGCTCCCTGACGTCCACCCGAACCGCCACCGTCCCCGCCGGGACCGCGCCCAGCCACAACGGCCCGGCCCCCGCAGGGCCTCCTGCCGGCCAGCCCGGCTCGCTGGCGCCCGTGGGCACCCTGGCCCCGGGCGTCGTCGCGCCATCGCTGCCCGTGCCCGCCTCCATCGACCGCCCGGAGTACGTGGGGAAGGCCACCGCGGACGAGGGCAAGGGGTCGGACGTCTACGACGCCGAGGGTGTCGAGAGGATCCGCGCCGCGGGACGACTGGCTGCCCGGGCCATGCAGGAGACGGCGAAGCACATCGCACCGGGGGTGACCACGGCCCAATTGGACCGGGTGGCCCACGAGTACCTCATCGGCCACGGTGCCTACCCGTCCTGCCTGGGCTACAAGGGGTTCCCGAAGTCCATCTGCACCTCGCTCAACGAGGTCATCTGCCACGGCATCCCGGATGACACGGTGCTGGAGGACGGGGACATCATCAACCTCGACATCACCGCCTACCTGGACGGCCACCACGGCGACCACAACATGACCTTCACCGTCGGCACCGTGGACGAGGAGTCCGCGCTGCTGGTCGAGCGCACCCACGAGGCGATGATGCGGGGCATCAAGGCCGTGAAGCCGGGCCGGGAGATCAACGTCATCGGCCGCGCCATCGAGTCCTATGCCAGGCGGTTCGGTTACGGCGTGGTGCGGGACTTCATCGGCCACGGCGTCGGCCGGGAGTTCCACTCCGGCCTGGTCATCCCCCACTACGACGCGGCCCCGGCGCACAACCGGATCATGGTCCCCGGCATGGTGTTCACCATCGAGCCGATGATCACCCTCGGCTCCATCGCCTGGGACCAGTGGGACGACGGCTGGACCGTGGTCACCCGGGACCGCAGGCGTACCGCCCAGTTCGAGCACACGCTGGTCGTCACCGACGACGGCGCGGACATCCTGACCCTGCCCTGACCACGTCCCTCGTCGATACCCCCTAGGAGCACTTCCATGGCGCAGCAGAGAACCGATCCCGCCACCGGGGCACACACCGCCCTCGGGATCGACGTCGGCGGTACCGGCATGAAGGGCGGGATCGTCCAGCTCGGGTCCGGCCCGGACGCGGGCCAGCTGGTCGGCAAGCGGTACCGGATCCCGACGCCGAAGCCGGCCGTCCCGGCCACGGTCGCCGGGGTCCTGGCCGAGATCGCGGCCGAGCTGGACTCACGGCCCGCGGCGCCACCGGCGACCCTGATGACCGGTGTGTGCTTCCCCGCTGCCATCCAGAACGGGATCTGCCGCACGGCGACGAACATCGACCGGTCCTGGATCGGCACCGACGTGGACGAGCTGTTCTCCGACCACCTCAAGCGCCCGGTGGCCACCCTGAACGATGCCGACGCCGCCGGCCTGGCGGAGGTCCGGTTCGGCGCGGGCCGGGGCGTGCCGGGTACGGTCCTCGTCCTCACCCTCGGCACCGGCATCGGTGGCGGACTGTTCCGGGACGGCGAACTGGTGCCGAACCTGGAACCGGGCACCATCGAACTCGACGGGGCGATCGCCGAGCAGCGCGCCTCGGCGGCCGCCCGCGAGCGGGACGGACTGGACTGGCCGGAGTACGCCGAGCGGCTCCAGCGCTACTTCTCCTACGTGGAGGGCATCTTCTACCCCGACCTCATCATCGTCGGTGGCGGCATCTCCAAGCGCCCCCAGGACTACCTCCCGCTGTTGCGCCTGCGCACCCCGATCGTGCCGGCAGCGCTGCAGAACAATGCCGGGATCGTGGGAGCCGCGCTGTGGGCCACCGACGTGATGGCCCAGTCCCCCGCCAAGGCGTCCGTGCTGCAGACCGCCCGGCGGGCCGCCGACCGGGAGATAGCACGCACGGTGGAGGTCGACCAGGCCTCAGACGCCGGACGGACGACGAAGACGGGCAAGGGCACCGCCGGAAAGGCCCGCAAGGCGGCGGAGCGCGCGGCCACAGCCGAGACGTCCGTGACGAGCGGGAAGGCGGGCAAGTCCGGGAAAACCGGCACGGCGGGCAAGGCCGCCGGTGAGAAGGCCGCCCGGTTGCGCAAGAAGGCCGACAAGGCCGCGAAGCGTGCCGCCAAGGCCGAACGCAAGGCCGCCCAGGAGGCCCAGGCCGTCCACAAGGCCATGGAGAAGGCGATCCGCCGGTCCAGTCGGTAGCCGGCGGTCCCGCCTGCGTCGTGCTCGCCCCGGCGGGTGGTGGTGGCCGATGGTGGCTCCGGCTTCCCCTCCGGAACCACCATCGGCAGTCTGTTGGGCCCTTCCACGGGCTCCCGCCGTCAGCGGGTGAACAGCCTCGGCTGCAGCGCCCTGACCGTCTCAGGCCTGTTCCCGGCCTCGCGCAGTTCCTCGACGGCGCGGGCGAAGTCGTCGAGCGAGTCGAAGTCCTGGTAGACCGACGCGAAGCGCAGGTAGGCCACCTGGTCCAGTCGGCGCAAGGGGTCGAGGATCGCGAGCCCCACCTCGTGGGCGTCCACCTCGGCGTTGCCGGTGGCGCGGATGGTCTCCTCCACCTCCTGGGCGAGCATGGCCAGGTCGTCGTTGGTCACCGGCCGTCCCTGGCAGGCCTTGCGGACGCCGTTGATGACCTTCGACCGGTCGAACGGCTCAGCCACCCCGGAACGCTTGACCACGGTCAGGGCAGTGGTCTCCATGGTGGTGAACCGCTTGCCGCAGGACTGGCACTGCCGGCGCCGGCGGATGGCGGATCCGTCGTCGAGGGACCGGGAGTCCACCACCCGGGAATCCTCATGACGACAGAAGGGACAGTGCATGGACTCCCCTTCTGCAGTCGGCGGGCCCGCCGTGGGCCGTTCGGGTGGACGACCTCATCATAATCCCACATATGGCGTCACCACAATCAGCTCATCACCACATGTAGTGTTCCCGGCGGCAGGCCCGGGTGAGGACCGGTCAGGCACCGCAGGCCGACCTCATTCCAGGCAGGCCGGACCGAGCAGGACCTTGAGGTCACCGAACAGGGCAGGGTTGGGACTGACCCGGAAGTCCGGTCCGAGCTGCATGATCTCCATGGTCCGGTTCCCGGCGAGCTTGAGCCGCACCTCCGTGGTCCCCGGATGGGTCTTCAGCACGTCCCCCAGGGCGGAGACCACGGTCTCGTTGGCCTTGAAGGCCGGCATGGTGATGGACACCGGTCCGGAATGACCGCCGGACAGGTCCGGGATGGTCAGTTCCTGGGCGCTCAGCGTGATCGACCCGTCGTCGCGCCGCTGGACCCGGCCCTTGATCGCGACCACCAGGTCCTCGGCCAGCATCGTGGCGATGGGGGCGTAGGCCTGGCCGAAGAACATGACCTCCATCGAGGCCCCCAGGTCCTCGACCTCGCACCGCGCGTAGGCGTTGCCGGAACTCTTGGCGATCCGCCGCTGCAGCGAGGTGATGAGCCCGGCGATGGTGACCTGCGCTCCGTCCGGCGGGCCGTCGTCGGAGATGATGTGTGAGATCGACGTGTCCGCGTGCTGGGCCAGGACGCCGTCCAGCCCCTGCAGGGGATGGTCCGAGACGTAGAGGCCGAGCATCTCCCGCTCGAAGGTGAGCTTGTCCTTCTTGTCCCACTCGGGCATGTCGGGGACCTCTAGCCCCAGGCCGGCATCGGCCGACTCTCCGCCCTCGGCCTCGAGGATGGAGAAGAAGTCGAACTGGTTGTTCGCCTCCTGGCGCTTCTGGGCCACGGTGGCGTCCACGGCCTCCTCGTGGACGGCCAGCAGCGCCCGGCGCGCGTGCCCGAGCGAGTCGAAGGCCCCTGCCTTGATCATCGACTCGATGGTCCGCTTGTTGCAGACCACCGCGGGCACCTTCTTGAAGAAGTCCGGGAACGAGGCGAAGTCCCCCTTCTCCTCACGGGCGTCGACCATGGCGGTGACCACGTTCGAGCCCACGTTGCGCACGGCACCCATACCGAAGCGGATGTCCTTGCCGACCGGGGTGAAGTAGAGGGAGGACTCGTTGACGTCCGGGGGCAGCACCGTGATGCCCATGCGGCGGCACTCGTTGAGGTACATGGCCATCTTGTCCTTGTCGTCACCGACGGAGGTCAGCAGCGCGGCCATGTACTCGGCCGGGTAGTGCGCCTTGAGGTAGGCCGTCCAGTAGGACACCAGGCCGTACGCCGCGGAGTGCGCCTTGTTGAAGGCGTAGTCCGAGAACGGCAGCAGGATGTCCCACAGCGCCTTGACGGCCGCCTCGGAGTACCCGTGGTCGACCATTCCCTGGTGGAAGCCGACGTACTGCTTGTCCAGCTCGGACTTCTTCTTCTTGCCCATGGCGCGGCGCAGGATGTCCGCCTGTCCGAGGCTGAAGCCGGCGACCTTCTGGGCGATGGCCATGACCTGCTCCTGATACGGCAACTGCCCTATGTGGCTCTGGCCATCGGCGCCGCGGACAGCACCATCCCGGCGATCGGGGTGGACAATGTGAGCGGGGCGCGCATGGCGGCCAAGCACCTGATCGAACTGGGGCATCGGCGGCTGGCCATCTTAGGGACCTCGATGAGCGAGACGGGCCGGGGCCGCCGCACGGAGAGCGAGGTGCTGGCCGCCACCTATTCGACCTCGCGGGACCGCGCCATCGGCTACTGGAAGGCGCTGGATGGCGCCGGAATCGCCCGCGACAGCGTGCCGGTCTACGAGACGCGGGAGGACGAGGCCAGCACGCATGCGGTGATGGCCGAGATGTTTGCCGCTGCGGCGCCGCCGACGGCGATTCTCGCCATGTCGGACAAGATCGCCATGTATGCCGTCGACTGGCTGTTCCGCAGCGGGCGGACGGTGCCCGACGACGTGTCCATGGTTGGCTTCGACGGGGTACCCGAGAGCGCGGTGGCAACGCCCAAGCTGACCACCATAGCGCAGCC
>JAPFFX010000028.1 GCA_026645375.1 Citricoccus sp. WCRC_4
TCCCGGTCCGTGCCCCGTTCCACGCCTGCCGCGCCGGTCCCGTCACCGTCGCCGACATCGACGCCGTCGCCGGCGGCATCCCCGGCGGCCAGGCGGTCCAGCTCGCCGCGGTCGATCGACTGGGTGGGCTGGGCGCCTGCCTCGGCCTGCGCGGAGGCGCGCCGGCCGACGCCGGACAAGACCTCCGTGTCGGAGCCCCGCTCGGCGCTCCCGCCGGACCACCGCTCGGCGGACGCCGGGATCTCGTCCGTGGAGTCCTCGGCGTCGCGAGGACTCACCCCGCCCCGGCCGGCGGCGGTGCTGCCGGCGGCCGCGCGATCAGTCGCATCGTGTGCGGCGCCGTCCGTGGTCCCGGACCCGGCCTCGCCCGTCCCGTCGGTCCCGTCGGTCCCGTCGGTCCCGTCGGTCCCGTCGGCGGCATCGTCCTCGACGTACGCCGCGTAGTCCAGGCCGCTCTCGAACTGCGGCGTCTCCAGGTCCTCCCCGCGGGTGCCGCCCCAGTCGTCGACGGCGTCCCCGTGCTCCCGGCTGTCCCCGCCCGGACTCGTGCGTGCCATGGTGTTGCCTCCCGCTCGTTGCGATGTCGCCTGTCCTCGGCCACGAGCCTAGTGTCGTCCGGACCCCCGTCGTCGGGGGCGCACCGTGACCGGACACGATCCCCTCGCGTTCCGACACGGGCGGGGACCGGACTCAGGCGGGGACCGGACTCAGGCGGGGACCGGACTCAGGCGGTGAGCCGGCGGGCGCCGGCGTCGTGGGCCTCGAGGTCTCCGGTGGCCCCGGCACGCACCGCGCGGCGGCCGAGCACGAGCGTGTAGGCCCAGTACGCGGCGAGCACCGCCGCCCCCAGCCCCAGGCGCAGCCAGTGTGGCAGCGCCGAGGGCGTCACGAACCCCTCGACCACTCCGGACACGGCCAGCACGAGCACCAGGCCGACGGCCACGGTCACCAGGGACCGCCCCTCCGCGGCCAGGGAGTCCAGCCTCGTGCGCTGGCCCGGGGCGACCCAGGCCCAGAAGATCCGCAGGCCCGCCGCCCCGGCGATGAAGAGGGCCGTCAGCTCCATGAACCCGTGCGGGAGGATGTACAGGAAGAAGGTGTCCAGCTCGCCGTGGGCGGCCATCACCCCACCGGAGATCCCCACACCCTGGGCATTGAGGAACAGGACGTACGGCACGAAGTAGCCGGTGATGCCGAAGGCCACCTCCTGGGCCGCGATCCAGGCGTTGTTCGTCCAGACCTGGCCGGCGAAGGACGCGGCCGGGTTCTCGGAGTAGTAACCGGTGAACCGCTCCTCGGCGTACTCCCGCATCTGGTCCTCGCTGCCCAGGGCGGCCAGCACCTGGGGCTCCTGCGCCACCCAGACACCGAACCAGGCGGCCACCAGGCAGAACAGGGCCCCGAGGACCACGGTCAGCCAGCGGATCCGGTAGAACGCGGCGGGCAGCTGCTCCACGAAGAAGCGGGAGAGCCCGGCCGCGGCGCTGGACGGGGCACCGGTGATGCGGTTGCGGGCCCGGGACAGGACCATGGACAGCCCGGCCGCCTGGGGACCGTCCGGGTCGTGGGACTGCACCACGGCCAGGTGGGCGGAGGCCCGGCCGTAGAGCTCGAGCAGTTCGTCGGCCAGTCCGGCGTCGAGCCGGCGGGTCCTCGCCAACGCGTCGAGACGCTCCCACAGGGAGCGGTGCACGGCGGTGTAGGCATCCAGGTCCACGGTCTCAGGGTACCGGCGGCTACGCTGGGCCGAGGCCCGCCCACGGGGCCCGACGAGGGGGAACGCATGACGACCACGGTGGTGACCGGCGAGGCCGTGGTCCTGCAGTTGCGGCCGGCCTCGTTCGTGGTGCGGGCCGGTGGCGCCCTGCTGGACGGCCTGGTGGTCGTGGCGGCCTTCGCGCTGTCCGCCTGGGCGCTGTCCGCCACCCTCGTCGAGGAGCTCGACCCCGCGGCCGCCCAGGCCACGGTGCTCACCCTGGTGGTCGCCTGCCTGGTCGGCCTGCCCCTGGCGTGGGAGGCCGTCAGCCGGGGCCGCTCCCCCGGCAAGCTCGCCTTCGGCCTGCGGGTGGTCCGGGACGACGGCGGCGCGGTCCGGTTGCGGCACGTCCTGGTCCGCGTCCTGCTGGGCGTGTTCGAGGTGTGGATGACCCTCGGCTCGGTGGCGGTGCTGGCCGCCCTGTTCAACGAGCGGGGCAAGCGACTGGCGGACATGGTGGCCGGCACCCGGGTGGTCATCGAACGGCGGCCGCGCGTCCCGGCGCCCCTGCCCGGAGTGCCCGGGACCATGACGGGATGGGCCGCCGTGGCCGACGTCGGGCGCATCCCGGATGCCCTGGCCGCCTCCGTGGCCCAGTTCCTGCGCACCGCGGCCCGGGTCCCCCCGGTCACCCGGACCGCCACGGCCGCCCGGCTGGCGGCCCGGGTGGCGCCCTTCGTGGCGCCGGGACCGCCGGCCGACGCGACCATGGAGGAGTTCCTGCTGGCCGTGATGGCCGAGCGGCGCAACCGGGACCACGCCCAGCTCACCCGGCAGCAGCGGGCCACCGACGGCGCCGCCGGGCGCATGCGCTCCCTGCCCTACGCCTGACGGCCGCGCGGCGGCAGGGCACGGACAGCGACGGTTCGCGGCCGCGGACCACGTCCCAGGGAAAACCGGTCAGGATGGACAAATCCCCCGGTCCTGCTCGACCGCGACGGCCGATGGGTCGGCCGCGGCTTCTACAACGGCCACTCGCGCATCTCCCTGCGCATGCTGACCGACGACCCGAACGAGGCCATCGACGCGG
>JAPFFX010000044.1 GCA_026645375.1 Citricoccus sp. WCRC_4
TGCCCCGGTTGATGGCCACGTAGTGGACCTGGCCCACGCCCTCCCGCTGCAGGATGGCGGCGGCATCGGACGCCTTCATCTGCGACCGCAGCGGGTAGTCGCCGGGCTGGATGGAGTTCTCGGAGCGGGACTGGTTGACGGCCTCGATGAACGCCTCCCGGCTGGCCACGATGTCCTGGTCCTCCAGTCGCGTGCCAATCGCCAGGGCGCCCTCGCCCTGGTTCACCGTGAAGACGACCTCCTCACCGCCGGGGCCCGGATAATCCTTGGCCGCCGGTGAGGGAAGCAGTCCCCGGACCCCCAGGGACAGGCCGACCACCAGCAGCACGAACACGCCGAAGCCCGAGACCAGGGCGATGTTGCGCCGCCGGCGGCGCTTGCGCCGGGCCTCCCTCTTGGCCAGCTGGGCGGCGTCCTTGGCCCGGTCGGGGTTGATGGTCACCGTCTGGTAGCCCTGCCGGCTGGAGGGCCGGACGATGACGGGGGTCGCCGGCACGCCGGGGCCCTCTCCGTCGCCACGCTGCTCCGGGTACTGGCGGCGGTCCTCTTCCAGCCCCTCGCCGTCCTGCCCGGTCTCGGGATCCTGCCCGGTCTCGGAGTCATTCCCGCTCACGGGGTCCTTCCCGGGCTGGACGTCCCTCGCCGCATCGGTGTCATCGGGGTCGTCAGGAGTCAGGTTGGTCACGTGTGACGTCCTCTCCTTCGTTCGACTCAGCGGCAGGGATGTGAACGGGACGACCTGCGTCCCGCTGGAGTGATTGTTGCATAGTCAACGCCTGCTCAAGGATCTGCACCGCGGCGACCTGGTCCACGACCTCACGGTGCTGCCGGCTGTTCCGGCCGGCCTCGTGCAGCTGGCGGTGGGCGGTCACGGTGCTCAGTCGTTCATCGACCAGGCGGACACCCGCGCGGCTGCCCGCCCGGAGCAGCTCCATGGCCAGGGCACCGGCGTAGTCCACGGCGTCCTGGGTGGAGGCGGTCGGGCGGCCCTGCAGGTTGACCGGATGGCCCACGTAGACCGTGACCGCGTCGCGGTCCAGGGCCTCCCGGACGATCATCCGCCGGTCGGACCCCTTCCTCACGTCGCGCCTGAGGGTCTTCACCGGCGTGGCCAGGATGCCGTCCGGATCGGAGGCGGCCAGCCCGACGCGCGCGCGCCCGACGTCGACCCCGAGTCGGACGCCGCGCCGAGGGGCAGGCGGTGGCAGGGGTGCCTCGCTCACGCGCCCGCGGCTCCCGCGGGCGGGACGGTCGAGACGATGGACTGCCTCACGGCCTCCAGTGCCTCGAGGATCCGGGTGGTGTCCTGGCCACCACCCTGGGCGACGTCGTCCTTGCCACCGCCGCCGCCACCGAGCACGGAGCACGCGGTCTTCACCAGGGCCCCGGCCTTCAGGCCGGACTCGCGAGCCGCCTGGCTGGTGGCCACGACCACGAGCGGGCGGCCCTTGGCCACGCCGGCCAGGGCGGCGACCACGGCGGTGCCGGCAGCGTTGCCGCTCGCGTTCTCGAGGCGGGACCGCAGGTCCAGCGCCAGCGTCCGCAGCTCGTCGCCCGAGCCGACCTGGCCGGCGTCGTGGGCCAGCACCTTCACGCCGGAGATCTCGACGGCCTGGTCGATGAGGCGACCGGCCTCCGCCTGCAGCTGCGCGGCCCGCAGGGCTGCCAGTTCCTTCTCGATCTCCTTGAGCCGGCCCAGGGTGGCGGCCACGCGGTCCCGCACCTGGTCGGCGGGGACCTTGAGCATGCCGGTCAGCTCGTTGACGAGGGTCCGCTCGGTGGCCAGGTGACGGAAGGCGTCGAGCCCCACGAGGGCCTCCACGCGGCGGTTGCCGGAGCCGACGGACTGCTCGCCGAGCAGGGCCAGGGAGCCGATCTCCGCGGTGGCGCCCACGTGGGTGCCGCCGCAGAGCTCGCGCGACCAGGCGCCGTTGACCTCGACCACGCGCACGCGGTCCCCGTACTTCTCACCGAACAGGCTCATCGCCCCGAGCTCGCGGGCCTCGGACAGGGACATCTCCTGGGTGAGCACCGGGTAGTTGTCCCGGATGGCGACGTTGGACACGTCCTCGACCTCGGTCCGGGCCATCTCGGACATCGCCTCGCCCCAGCGGAAGTCGAAGCGCAGGTAGCCCTCCTTGTTGAAGGACCCGGACTGGGTGGCCTCGGGGCCGAGGACCTGGTGCAGCGCGGCGTGCACGATGTGCGTGCCGGTGTGCGCCTTCTGGGCGTCCAGGCGTCGCTGCAGGTCGATGGCCCCAACGGCGGTGGCGCCTGCGGGCACCTCACCCTGCCGCACCCTGACCCGGTGCACGCTCAGCCCCCTCAGCGGGGCCTGGACGTCGAGGACCTCCAGGACGAAGCCGTCACCGGTGATCAGGCCGGTGTCCGCGGCCTGGCCGCCGGACTCCGCGTAGAACGGCGTGGCGTCCAGGACCAGTTCGAGTTCCTGGCCGGCGGCTGCCGAGGCGACCTGCCGGCCCCCGGCGAGCAGCCCCCGGATCCGGGACTCGGTGGTGTGCTCGGTGTACCCGGTGAAGACGGTGTCGCCCTCGGCCACCAGCTCGCGGTAGGCGGAGGCGTCCACGTGGCCGGACTTCTTGGACTTGGCGTCCTGGCGGGCGCGGTCGCGCTGCTCGGTCATCAGGCCCCGGAAGCCCTCCTCGTCCACGCTGACCCCGGCCTCGGCGGCCATCTCCAGGGTCAGGTCGATCGGGAAGCCGTAGGTGTCGTGGAGCTCGAAGGCGTCGGCACCGGAGATGCCCGGGCGCTCGGGGTCCTGGGCGCGGGCCGCGGCCACGGCACCGTCCATGCGGGCGGTGCCCGCGGTGATGGTCCGCAGGAAGGCCTTCTCCTCGTTGTACGCGATCCGCGAGATGCGCTCGAAGTCGCGACCGATCTCGGGGTAGGTGCCCACCATGGCGTCCCGGGACACGGGCAGCAGCTCGGGCAGCACCGGGTCGGTGACGCCCATCAGCCGCATCGCGCGCACGGCGCGGCGGATCAGCCGGCGCAGCACGTAACCGCCGGCCTCGTTGCCCGGCACCACGCCGTCGGTGATGAGCATCAGTGCGGAGCGGACGTGGTCGGCGATCATCCGCAGCCGGACGTCGTCGGCGTAGTGCGGGTCCCGGGGGTCCTCGGTGGAGGTGTACTCACGACCGGCCAGCTCGGCGGCGCGGTCCAGGACGGGACGGACCTGGTCCGTCTCGTACATGTTCTCCACGCCCTGCAGGATCATGGCCAGGCGCTCCAGGCCCAGCCCGGTGTCGATGTTCCGGTTCGCCAGTTCCCCGGCGACGTCGAAGTCCTCCTTGGTGCGCACCGTGGAGAGCTGGTACTGCATGAAGACCAGGTTCCAGATCTCCATGTAGCGGTTGTCGTCCGCGGCGGGGCCACCCTCGATCCCGTACTCGGGTCCGCGGTCGTAGAAGATCTCCGAGCAGGGACCGCCGGGACCGGGCTGGCCGGTGTTCCAGTAGTTGTCGGCCTTGCCCATGCGCTGGATGCGTCCGGCGGGCACGCCCACCTCGTCACGCCAGATCCGCTCGGCCTCGTCGTCCTCCTCGTAGACGGTGATCCAGAGCCGCTCCGGGTCCAGGCCGTAGCCGCCCTCCTCGCGGGAACTGGTGAGCAGCTCCCAGGCGAAGGGGATCGCCTGCTCCTTGAAGTAGTCGCCGAAGGAGAAGTTCCCGCACATCTGGAAGAAGGTGCCGTGCCGGACCGTCTTGCCGACCTCCTCGATGTCCGCCGTGCGGATGCACTTCTGGACGGTGGCCGCGCGCGGGTACGGCGGGGTCTCCTGTCCGAGGAAGTAGGGGATGAAGGGGACCATGCCGGCGATGGTGAACAGCAACGACGGGTCCGGGGAGACCAGGGAGGCCGAGGGGACGACGGTATGGTCCTTCTTCTCGAAGAACTCCAGCCAGCGGCTGGCGATTTCCTGGGACTTCATGACTGCTTCCGTGAGTCGGGGCGGGTGGACCGGCCGGCGGTGCCGGACGCGGCGGGGGCGGACGTGGCGGTGCCGGGGATGGTCTCGTGGCCTGCGGCGGGGGAATCCCCGGCAGTGGCCCGGGGCGCGGCACCGGCCAGCGTGGAGGGCACGGTCTTCCAGGCCGGGACCTCCTCGCGCAGTTGATAGGCGAAGGACCTGGCACTGGCGGCCAGGGCGGTGGCTGCGGCCTGGCCGGCGTTGCGGCCGATGTTCTCCGGGTTCAGGGTGTTCCGGAGCGTCTCCTCGGCCTTGAGGGCGGCGGCATCGCGGCCCTTGCTGTAGGCGGTGTGGCCCAGCCATCCGGCCGCGGCGCCGACGCCCAGCAGCAGTACGCGCTTGATCACGACAGGTCCTTTCCGGAGGGGTGACTGGTCCACCTTACCGGTGGCGGGAGCCGGACGCTGAAACCGGCACGGGCCGGCGACCGCGGGATCGCGGACTCCCCGGTTAACGCCGAGGACCCGGCCTCCCCTCGGGGAGGACCGGGTCCTGCGTCACGGGCGGATCAGCGCGCGTAGTACTCGACCACGAGGTTCTCCTCGCAGGTCACGGGGACCTCGGAGCGCTTGGGGCGGCGGACCAGCTTGGCCTGCAGCTTGTCGATCTCGACGTCCAGGTAACCCGGGACGGTCGGCAGGACCTCCTGGTGGGCACCGGTGGCGGAGATCTGGAACGGGACCATCTTCTCGGAACGGGTGTGCACGTGGATCAGCTGGCCCTCCTTCACGCGGAAGGACGGACGGTCCACGCGGGCACCGTTGACCATGATGTGGCGGTGCACGACCATCTGGCGGGCCTGGGCGATGGTGCGGGCGAAGCCGGCACGCAGCACCAGGGCGTCCAGGCGCATCTCGAGCAGCTCGACCAGGTTCTCACCGGTCAGGCCCTCGGTGCGCTTGGCCTCTTCGAAGTAGCGGCGCATCTGCGCCTCACGGATGTTGTACTGGGCGCGCAGGCGCTGCTTTTCCTTCAGGCGGACCGAGTAGTCGGAGTCGGCCTTGCGACGGGCGCGGCCGTGCTGGCCGGGGCCGTACGGACGGCGCTCCATGTACTTCTCGGCCTTGGGGGTCAGGGCGATGCCGAGGGCGCGCGAGTGGCGCACGGTACGGCGCGAACGGAGGTTGGAAGCCACGAGGGACCTTTCTTGTCAGGCGGCACGGTTCTGGTGTGATCACCGGTCCTGGCACAGGTGGGGGCTCCCACGGTGTGACAAGTACGGACCGGAACCTGGCCTCCGTCGCGTCCTGCGGAGAGCTGAGGGGCATGCCGCTGCCCGTCATCGCTGCAGCGCCGCACGTCGGTGGACCGCGTGAGCGGACCGGCCGGGACGGGACCGGTGGTGACCGCGGCCACGAGGACCGGTTCACCACTGGGGCATACTGGCGGCGCTTGCCAGACAGCGGACTACTCTACCAGTCGCCGGGGGCCGTCTGTGTCAGCGGCGTGCACCCCGGCCCGGCGCACCTCAGCCCCGGTGGGCGTCCGGCATCGGCCGGCCCTCGGCCACCTGGGCGGCCTGCGCGACGTGCGTGGCCTCCACCAGCACGTCGTAGGACTCGGCCTCCATCACCTGGACCGAGGAGAAGTCGCGCTTGCCGCGGGTCGCGGCGTGTCCGATGGCCCCGAAGATCGCACCCCAGACGGCGCCGAAGCCCACGGCCAGCAGGATCATGAGCAGGCCGGACTCCGGGGCGAAGATCACGAACAGGATGCCGATCATCAGGCCGAACCACAGGCCGCCGAGGGCCCCCCGGCCGGCGGCCCTGGCGGTGGTCAGCCGTCCCGTGATCTGCTCGACCGAGCGCAGCCCGGTGCCCACGATCCGCGTCTTCTCCACCGGGAAGCCGCCGTCCGACAGCCGGTCCACGAGCTCCTGGGCCTGCTCGTACGTGGTCACGGTCTTCAGGATGCGGTAGTCGACCTCCGTGGTGTTGGGCACCAGTCGGGAGGCGGGGTTGTTGGCGGGAGTGGTCATGGGACGACCTCCGGTTTCCCCGGGTCCCCTGGGAGAACTGCCCCGGACCCGGACGGTGCGGACAGGAACGACTCCATCCTAGGCCGGGCCGGCCCCTCGGGGCGGGGCTGCGTTTGCCGGGGCCGGCGTCAGCCCTCGGCGTCCGGCTCGTCGGGCTTCCGCGCAAGGGGCGGCGAGCCGCGGATGAGGGAGCGCAGGTTCTGCACCCGCTCGCTCAGATTCCGCTCCACCCCGTTGCGCGTGGGCCGGTAGTAGTCCTTGCCCTGCAACGGGTCCGGGGCGTACTGCTGGCGTGCCACCCCGTGCGGAGCATCGTGGGAGTAGACGTATCCCCTCCCGTGGCCGAGCCCGGCCGCACCCGGGTAGTGGGCATCGCGCAGGTGCGCGGGCACCTCGCCGGACAGGCCGGCGCGGACGTCGGCCACGGCCTCGTTGATGGCGGTGTAGGAGGCGTTCGACTTCGGGGCGGTGGCCAGGTGCACCACCGCCTCGGCGAGCACGAGCCGGCCCTCGGGCATGCCGATGAGCTGGACGGCCTGGGCCGCGGCGACCGCCGTCTGCAGCGCGGTGGGGTCGGCCATGCCGACGTCCTCGGAGGCCGAGATGATCAGCCGGCGGGCGATGAACCGGGGGTCCTCCCCCGCCTCGAGCATGCGGGCCAGGTAGTGCAGGGAGGCGTCCACGTCCGAGCCGCGGATGGACTTGATGAAGGCGCTGATGACGTCGTAGTGCTGGTCGCCGGCCTTGTCGTAGCGCAGCACAGCACGGTCCATGGCCTGGGCGGCGTCTTCCACGGTGATCGTGGGCGTGCCCGCCTGCTCCCCGCGGTCCAGCGCGACGCCGGCACTGGCCTCCAGCGTGGTCAGCGCGCGCCGGGCATCGCCCTGGGCCATCCGCACCAGGTACTCCCGGGCCTCCCCGGCCAGCGCCACCGTGCCGTTCAGGCCGCGCTCGTCCGCGACGGCGCGGTCCAGGAGATCCCCGATGTCCGCGTCCGTCAGGGGCTTCAGGGTCAGCAACAGCGACCGGGACAGCAGCGGCGCCACGACCGAGAAGGAGGGGTTCTCCGTGGTCGCTGCCACGAGCACCACCCAGCGGTTCTCCACGCCCGGCAGCAGCGCGTCCTGCTGGGCCTTGTTGAAGCGGTGGATCTCGTCCAGGAACAGCACGGTGGTCCGGCCGTAGAGGTCGCGGTCGTCCAGGGCGCGGTCCATGACCGCCCGGACGTCCTTGACGCCGGAGTTGATGGCCGACAGCTCCACGAAGGTGCGGCCCGGGCCGCGGGCGATCACGTGCGCCAGGGTGGTCTTGCCGGTTCCCGGCGGCCCGTACAGGATCAGCGACGACGGCCCGGCACCCGAGCCGCGGCCGGCGCCGGCTCCCTCGGCCAGCTTGCGCAACGGCGATCCGCTGTGGAGCAGGTGCTGCTGGCCGACCACCTCGTCCACGGACCGCGGGCGCATCCGCACCGCCAGCGGGGCACCCGGGCGGGCCCGGACGGACTCGGAGGCACCGTCGTCGGGCTCCTCGGCGTCACCGGAACCGCTGAGGGCGCTGAACAGATCACTCACCGCTCCAGCCTAGATGAGCCACCATGGTGGCATGAGAGCACTCCTGCAACGCACCACGTCCGCCTCCGTCACGGTCGACGGCGAGGTGGTCGGCCGGCTGGATCGACCGGGGCTGGTGGTCCTGCTGGGCGTGTCCGTGGAGGACACGGCGGCGGAGGCCGGACAGCTGGCGGCCAAGGTCGCCGGACTGCGCGTGCTCGACGACGAGCAGTCGCTGGTCACGGCCGGGGCCGGCGCCCTGGTGGTCAGCCAGTTCACGCTCTACGGGGATGTCCGCAAGGGACGCCGGCCGTCCTGGACCCGGTCGGCACCCGCCGAACGCGCCGAACCGCTGTACGAGCGGTTCATGGCGGAGTTGGGCGGCCACGGGGTCCCCGTCGAACGCGGCGTGTTCGGGGCGATGATGGAGCTGTCCCTGGTCAACTCCGGGCCGTTCACGGTGTGGGTGGACACCGACGACCTGACGGGGCCGCGGCGCGGCTAGCGCGCCCGGGCGGACCGGAC
>JAPFFX010000046.1 GCA_026645375.1 Citricoccus sp. WCRC_4
AGGACGATGACGTCGGCGGCATGGCCGTTGCCGATCCACCGCTTGTGGCCGTTGATCACCCAGGCGTCGCCGTCCCGACGGGCTGAGGTCTCCAGGGAGACGGAGTCGGAGCCGTGGGTTGGCTCGGTCAGGGCGAAGGCGCCGGTCTTGTCGACCCGGGCCATGGCCGGCAGCCAGCGCTGGCGCTGTTCTTCGTTGCCGAGCATGTAGATACTGCCCATGCACAGGTTTGAGTGCACCCCCAGGAAGGTGTTGACCGACCCGTCGATGCGTCCCATCTCCCGGGCGACCAGCCCTGCCTCCTGCCGGGACAGGCCCGGGCAGCCATACCCCGGGATGAAGGTACCGACGATGCCCAGCCCGGCCAGGCCGGGCAATACCTCGTCCGGGAACTGGGCCCGCTCCCAGTAGTCGTTGATGATCGGCTCGATGCAGCTCCGTCCGAAGTCGCGGACGCGGTCGCGCAGGGCGCGGGCCTGATCGGTCAGGTCGGTGTCCAACAGGAGGTGGTCGGGGTGGTCGATCACGCTGGTCATGGCCTCTTCTTTCACGTGGAAGGTCGGATGGTGTCCGCTTTGATGCTGGAGCTCACGGAGGTTCCGCGGCTCAGGGCGGGGTCAGGCGGATGCCCGCTGCGGTTCGACGTCCCGCGCGCGGCGGGGAGCGGTCTGCTCCAGCCAGGACAGCACGTCGTCTTGGTCGGCGCCGAGTGCCGGTGGGGCCTTGTCGTAGCGGGCTGGGGTCCTGCTGAAGCTCACGGGATGTTTGATGGTGGGGATCGCATCCGGGCCCTGGCCGGTCGCGACGACCGGGTCCAGGCCGAGCCGGTCGGCGAACTGGATACCCTCGTCGATCCGCAGGATGGGCGAGCACGGGATCCGGGCCTGCTGCAGGAGGTCAAACCATTCATCGGCGGTGCGGGCCGACAGGGCCCCAACTAGCAGTGCGCGCAGCTCGTCCCGGTTCGCGTTGCGGTCGGCCATGGTGGCGAAGCGCGCGTCCACGGCCAGGTCCGGTACGCCCAGGGCCTGCACGAGTTGAGCGAACTGCCGGTCATTGCCGCAGCAAATGATGATGTCCCGGTCCGCGGCACGGAACGGGCCGTAGGGGAAGAGGCTGGGGTGGTCATTGCCCATCCGGGTGGGCACGTTGCCTGCGGCCGCGTATCCTCCGGTCTGGTTCACCAGCCCGGACAGCGCCGAGGACAGCAGGTTCAGCTCCAGGTGCTGGCCGCGCCGGGACCGACCCTGCTCGTGCAGGGCACCGAGGATGCCCACGGCCGCGTGCAGCCCGGTGATCACATCGAACATCGCGACGCCGGCGCGCTGGGGATCCCCGTCCGGGTCGCCGGTGAGCGTCATGGCCCCGGAGAGGGCCTGGGCCAGCAGGTCGTAACCCGGCATCGCGGCCCCGCCGGCCGTGCCGAACCCGGTGATGCTGGCGTGAATGAGCCCGGGCCAACGCTGGGCGACGGATTCGGTGTCCAGTCCGAACTTCACCAGGCCACCGGGTTTGAAGTTCTCCACAAACACGTCGGCCCGGTCGATGATCCGGTACGCGGTCTGAAGGTCACCGGGATTGGTCAGGTCCAGCACGATCGAGCTCTTATTGCGATTGACCGACAGGTAATACGTGCTCACCCCGTCGCGGTGCGGCGGGCTCCACTGCCGGGTGTCGTCCCCGCCGGGGGATTCCACCTTGATGACCGTCGCTCCCATGTCCGCCAACAGCATGGTGCAGTACGGTCCGGCCAGCACCCGGCTGAAATCCGCCACCACCACCCCGTCCAGGGGGCGCGCCGCGGCGCCGTCGCTGTGCGGGTGTATCGGTGTGATCATCGTGTTCCTCATTCGTTCTGTCTGTGGACTTCGTCGTCTCAGCTGGTGTAGCTGTACCAGCCCTGACCGCTCTTACGCCCGTACTGGCCGGCCTCATAGAGCTCCTTGACCGACGGCGCCGGCAGGCTCTCCGGATCCCCGGTCTGCTCGTACTCGGCCATCCGGATCAGGTAGACCACGTCGATGCCCACCAGGTCCATCAGCTCGAAGGGCCCCATCGGGTGCCGTAGGGCGGTGCGGGCGGCGCGGTCGATGTCTTCGACCTCCGCGATGCCTTGTTCCTGCAGGGCCAGGGCCTCCCGGCGGATCGCGTTGAGCAGCCGGTTGGCGACGAAGCCGGGGATCTCCTGCTTCAGGCGGACCACGGTCTTGCCGAAGGCCTGGGCTAGCGCGGTGATCGCTTCCACCGTCTCCGGCGAGGTCCGCTCGTGGGGGACGACCTCGACGCATTCCATGACCAGGGCCGGGTTGAAGAAGTGCATGTTGCATACCTTCTCCGGGCGCCTCGTGGCATCGGCGATCTGCGAGGAGACGATGTTCGAGGAATTCGTCACCAGTAGCGTGTGCGTCGGGGCGACGGCATCGAGGGAGGCGAACAGCTCGCGCTTGATCGCCAGGTCCTCGATGGCGGCCTCGATGGCGACGTCCGTTCCTGACACCACGGTGTCCCGGTCGGTGGAGAAGGTCAGCCGCTGCTTGGCGGCCGCCACGTCCGGAGCGGTCCGTCGTCCCTTGGCCACATCCCGGTCCACCCGTTCCCACAACTGGGTCCGGGCACGGTCCAATGGGAGTTGAGCGATATCCACCAGGGTGGTGTCGAACCCGGCCAGAGCCGAGACCATGGCGATCTGCGAACCCATGGTCCCGGCACCGATGACCGTCACGTGGCGAATCCGCTGCGTGGCGCTGTCAGTGCGTGCGTCAGTCGTGGTCATCGGCTCAGGCCTCACCCTCTGCTGCCGGGTCCCGGACCAGCTTCTGGTTCGCGAAGGCAACGAAGCCGTCGCGGGCCAACTCGCGCCCCACCCCGGAACGCTTCACGCCGCCGAAGGGCAAATCAGGAGCCGAGCGGATCAGGCTGTTGATCGCAACCATCCCGGTCTGGAGTCGGTCGGCGACGGCACGAGCACGGTCCCGGTCGCCCGAGAACACGGTGCCGGCCAGACCGTAGGGGGAATCGTTGGCCAGCCGGACCGCAGCATCCTCGTCGGCCACCGGGTGGACGACCGCCACCGGGCCGAAGAGCTCGTCCCGGTAGGCCCCGGCCTCCTCGGGCACGTCCACCAGCACGGTCGGCGGGTAGAACGCCCCCTCGGCGCCCTCCTCGCGACCACCGACGACGACCCGCGCCCCGCGGGTCACGGCGTCCTGGACATACTCGTCGAGCTCTCGGGCCGCGTCCGCCGAGGAGAGCGGGCCCATCGTGGTGTCCTCCCGGGTGGGATCGGCGGGGGTGTAGGACTTCATCGCGGTGGCGAAGTGGGTCAGAAACTCGTCATAGACCTTCTCGTGGACGATGAAACGCTTGGAGGCCGTGCAGGCCTGGCCGGCGTTGTAGAGCCGGCCGGCAGCGGCCACCGTGGCGGCCTGCTCCACGTCGGCATCACCGAGCACGATGAACGGATCGGACCCGCCGAGTTCCAGCACACTGCGCTTGAGGTAGCGCCCGGCGGCAGCACCGATGGCCTCCCCGGCCCGCTCGGACCCGGTCAATGACACCCCGGCGATACGGTCATCGGCGATGACCTGCTCCACTTGAGCCGAGGAAATGAACGCGTTGGTGTACACACCGTCGGGGGCACCGGCCTCACGCAGCACCTCCTCGATCGCCATCGCGGACTGTGGGCAGTTACGGGCGTGCTTGATAATGACCGTGTTCCCCAGGGCCAAGTTCGGCGCGGCGAACCGGGCCACCTGGTAGTAGGGGAAGTTCCATGGCATCACGCCCAGCAACGCGCCGATCGGTTCGGAGCGCACGACCGCCGAACCGTCCCCGCTGATCGGCAGCGGCTGGTCCGCGAGGAACTCGGCCAGGTGGTCGGCGTAGTACTCGTAGATCGAGGCCACCAGCTTGACCTCGGCCCGAGCCTGGGCGATGGGCTTGCCCATCTCCCGGGTCAGCAGCGCCGCCAGATCATCGAGACGTTCCCGGTGGATCTCAGCGGCCCGGTGCAGGACCGCCGCCCGCTCCGGGGCCGGGGTTGCCGCCCACTCCACCTGGGCGGAAGCAGCGCACTCGATGAGCGCGTCGATCTGCCCGTCGACGATCTCAGGATAGGTCGCGAGGACCTCTCCGGTGGCGGGGTTCGTGGTGGTGTAGACGCCCAAGGGCCTGTTCCTTTCGTCGTGGTCAGTGGTGAGGGCTGGGATTCAGCTTGCCGCGGCCAGCGATGGCTGATCGCGCTCCATGTCCGCCGAGGACTGGACGGGCATCAGGTTCGGGTAACCGGCCTGAGCTTCCTGGTCCAGTAGGTCCTTCATGGCCGACAGGCCGCCCAGGTAGAACAGCACGCTGGGCTTCTTGCCGGGGATATTGGCGCCAAAGATCCAAGAGTCGACGCGGCCGAAAACGGAACCGGTGGCCAGGTCACTGCAGTGCTCGCTCCACTTCTGCTCAGCCTCGGCGGTGGGTTCGATCATGGCAATGCCGTTCTGCCGAGCGTGGGCGATGGCGTCGGAGATCCACTCCACCTCGGCCTCGATGGCCGAGGGCAGGTTGCAGAACGGACCCTTCGGTCCGAGCACCATGAACCAGTTGGGGAATCCCGGGGTGGTTACGCCGAGGTAGCTGGTCGGGTTCTCCTTCCAGACCTCGTTGATGTGCACGCCGTTCCGGCCGGTGAGGTCCATGCGGCGGTAGTTGCCGTCCACGGCATCGAAGCCGGTGGCGAAGACGATGACGTCGTACTCGCGGTGGGTCCCGTCAGCGGTGCGGATGCCGGTGGCGGTGATCTCCACGATCGGGGTGTCGGTGACGTTCACGGCCTCGACCTGGGGCAGGTTGAAGGTCTCGTAAAAGCCGTTGTCGCACAGTGGGCGGCGGGCGTGCAGACCCGAGGGCATGATCCTCCGGGCGGCCTCGGGATCCTTGACGATCTCCCGGATGCGGTCCTTGATGAACTTCCCGGCGATCAGGTTGGCGTCCTCGTCGACCGCGAGGTTGCCGAAGGTCGAGAACATGAAACGGAAGCCGCCGCCTTCATTCCAGGCGTCCGTGAAGATCTGCTCGCGCTCTTCCTCGGAGTAATCCCACAGGGACCGCTCAACCTCGTCGATGCCGAAGCCCAGGGCGGATCCGAAGATCTTCTCACGGTTCATTTCGAAGTCCTCGTGGTACTGCTCGACTTCGCCCTCGGCCATCGGACGCAGGCCCACCGGCACGGAATACTGGGGGGTCCGCACGAACACGCCGAGCTTGGAGACCTGCGGGCCCAGTGCAGTGACGACCTGCTGACCGGTCGAGCCGGTACCGATAACCGCCACGCGTTGTCCGGTGACGTCCAGGCCTTCCGGCCATCGTGCCGTGTGGACGAGCTGACCTTCGAAGGAGTCCCGACCGGGGATATCCGGCATGTTCACGGCGGCCAGCAGGCCGACCGCGTTGACGACGTAGGTGGCGCGGATGGTGTCGCCCTCGTCGGTGGTCAGCACCCACTGGTTGGCAGCATCGTCATAGTTGGAGGCCGCGATGCCCAGGCCGAAGCGGAAGTGGCGGCGCAGATCGAACCGGTCCACCACGCCCTCCAGGTAGGAGAGAATCTCCGGCTGCGTAAGGTAGGTGTTCTCCCAGGTGGTGTCCTGATACAGCTCCTTGTCGAAGAAGTACTGGTAGACGTAGCTCTCCGAGTCCGACAGGGCCCCCGGGTAACGGTTCCAGTACCAGGTGCCACCCGGGCCTTCGGCCCGGTCGAAGCCGAGGACCGTCAGTCCCTGCTCATTGGCGAGCTTGTGCATGGCGTAGATGCCACCGAATCCTGCGCCGATGACGACGGCGTCGACGGTCTGCTGAGTACCCATGGCTTCCTCCTGTGTTCTATGTCCTGTGACCGTGGCCGCCGATTGTGTGATGCGGACCACCTTGGAATACAACGGTAGGAAGTGATTCGGGTCACCCTGTGTTCCACTTTGGTACACCGCCCCGATCTCCACGGGTCCTTCCGACGCCCACCCGCTGGGGGCAGGGGCGGTCTCGCTGCTGGCCGCTACAGACGGGCAGCGTTGCCAAGCGGCATAATTGATCAACCATCAGAAAGGGTCCTAATGGGCAGTGCAACGCATCACCCTGACGATCGGTGCGCGCCGCGCTGCGGCGCCTCATCAATCAGGGTTTGGCCTCGGGGGTCGAGATCGGCCACCTCGTTCCGCAGGAAATCCAGAACAGCTGGCGGCGATCGATCTCTCTGCAGGTGGACCCTGCCGGCCAGCCGCGCGTCGAGGACATCGGTGCCCGCGAAGACTTGATTCGGTCGGCCGGTGATCGGGTCATGAACCGCTGGTACGCCTCCCTGTCCGATACCCGGACTACCCTGCTGCTCGGCAATGCCCAAGGGCAAATAGTCTGGAAACGCACCGTGGACGCGCGGGACCGTCGCGCCCTCGACGGTGTAGGCGTGGTCGAGGGCAGCGACTTCTCCGAGGGCTCGACGGGGACCAACGGGCTGGGCACCTCCA
Organism: Citricoccus sp. WCRC_4; assembly: GCA_026645375.1. Taxonomy (GTDB): domain Bacteria; phylum Actinomycetota; class Actinomycetes; order Actinomycetales; family Micrococcaceae; genus Citricoccus. Next base: position 6,510 of record JAPFFX010000046.1, read on the forward strand.
TTGAGGCGCGGTCCCCCATCCTGGTCCGCGGCGGGGAACACTACCTGGAATCGTTGCGGGAGGTCGCCTGCGCTGCCGCCCCGGTGATTCATCCCCTGACCGGCCGGATCATCGGATCGGTGTCACTGACCGCGGCCGCGGAACAGGCCAATGACTACATGGTCACTATCGCTCGACAGGCCAGCCAGGAGATCGCCGACTTCGTGCTCGAAGGCGCCAACAGCAGGGACGTGGCCCTGGCTCGAGCCTTCCGGAGAGCCCGAACCGGACGCCGGGGTGTACTGGTGATGAACCGGGACACGGTGATGAGCGATCTGCCCGCCCTGTCCACCCTGGACGGGGAAGCCCAGGCGCAGATCTGGGACCAGCTGATCCCCCGCCTCGGGGCCGGTGAGGAGCGAACATTCCACCTGGCCGATCTGGGCGTGTCCGCGCTGGTCCGCAACGTCGGCCGACCGGCGGACCCGGTCCTGGAACTACAGCTGAGCTCACCGCTGGAGGCCCCGGCCCGGCATGCCGCAACCGGGCCGGGTCGCACCGCCGCTATCGAGCCGGTGGTGGCACCCCCGGCCCCGGACGACGCCGACGAGGCGGTCGCCACCTGGTGGGCAGCCCTGAATCGACACGCCGCTGAGCAGCCTGGCGCAGAGTTGGCGATCCCGGTGCCGCGGGGCTCCGATGGCGCCGAGTGGGTGCGTCGATGGTCGATCGCCTCGGCGCGTCCGGCGCACACCGTCGGCGCCTCCGGTGAGCCAGCGCAGGACCGGCCTGGCAATGGGCCACCCGAGCAGGGGCCAGGAAGCGCGGCGCCGGCGTTCCCGCCCCTGCTGCGTCGACGCGCTGCACTGGCCGACCTGGCACGCCGACTTCACCAGGGCGGCGGTCCCCCACCGCGGTTCACGGCCGAGGCCCTCGGTGCGCTGCTGTCCTGGAGCTGGCCCGGTGATCTGGAGGAACTCGCCGACCTCGTGGCCGGCCTGCCCCGGACAAGCCCCGGTAGCTGGACGGTGGACGTGCAGGACCTGCCTGCCCACTTCTCGGCAGCGCCGCGTCGAGAACTCTCCCGGTGGGAGCAGGGCGAACGCGATTCCATGCTCGAGGCGCTGGCGGAGGCCGGCGGCAACAAGTCCGATGCCGCCACGCTGCTGGGCATCGGCCGCACCACCCTGTACCGCAAACTACGGGCCCTCTCCATCGACCAGCGCCAGATCGACGCGCTGACGCGCTGACCACCTCGGCGTCACGCGCCAAAGTGTTCC
>JAPFFX010000096.1 GCA_026645375.1 Citricoccus sp. WCRC_4
GCCTTGGCCGCCAACCCCGATCCGGACATCCGCTCCCTGGAGTACCTGACCCTGAACCGGGAGTTCCACGAACGCATCCACCGGATGGCGGGTTCACGCATCATCGCCGACACCAGCCGGCGCATGTGGGATCTCAGCGATTTCCTCATCAACACCGCCGGAGTCTCCCAGCCCATGGCCACCTCGGTCGACGATCGGCAGGACGACCACGACCGCATCCGCGAGGCTTTGGCCTCCGGGGATCCGGCCACGGCCAAGACGCAGATGGAACACCACATCCTCGAGACCGTCGAACTGCTCCACGGCCGTGCCTCCGCCTCGGCCTGACGCCGACACGGACAGCACCCCTCTTGCCAGCTGTGATTCAGGGCACTAAACTCGAACCGACCTACTAGCATGCTAGACGGTCAGCCGTGTAGTGAGGATCTCGGGACCCATGCCGAGGAAAACCTCCTGCTTCTCCCGGCCCTCCACACCCGCCCCTCCCCCGGCACCCCGCCGCTGACCCACCGACCTGCAGATGGTGACTTCGCGCCCCTGTCTGCCGACAGAAATGAGGATTGAGCCGGAATGATCACGACAAACACGCTTCTGGACGCGGATGCCCGCCTGGCCCAGGCGTTGCAGACCGGCCAGCCCTGCGAACCGGTCCGGGACCTGATCGGCACCGACCTCGATGGGGCCTACGCCGTACAAGAGCTCGGTATCCAACGCCGTGTGGATGCCGGGGCCCGCCGGGTCGGACGCAAGGTCGGACTGACCTCCCCAGCCGTTCAGAAGCAGCTGGGCGTGGATCAGCCCGATTTCGGGGTACTGCTCGATGAGATGCACGTGACCGGCGACGGTGTCGTGTCCGGGCACACCCTCATTGCTCCGCGGATCGAGGCGGAGATCGCCTTCGTGCTGGCCGAAGACATCGACGATCCCGATCCCCAGCTCGTACGGGCCGCGGTGGACTACCTCACCCCGGCCCTGGAGATCGTCGACAGCCGGATCCAGGACTGGGACATCACCATCACCGACACCATCGCCGACAACGCCTCCAGCGGTCTCTACGTCCTGGGCGCAGCCCGGGCCTCCCTGGCGGAGTTCACCCCCGCCGATGCCCTGATGACGCTGACCAGCAACGGGCAGATCGCCTCCCGCGGCACCGGCGCGGACTGCCTGGGCGACCCCGTGGCCGCCCTGGTGTGGGTCGCCCAGACCGCCGCCGCACTGGGACGCCCGTTGCGCGCCGGGGAGGTCGTCCTCTCCGGGGCCCTGGGCCCCATGATCCCCTTCCGCCCCGGTGAGCACATCGAGGCCGTCATTGCCGGTCTCGGCACCGTCCACGCAGTACTGAATCAGGAGTAGTCATGAGCGCCAAAGTTGCCATCATCGGCTCCGGCAACATCGGAACCGACCTCATGTTCAAGGTCAAGCGGCTCTCGCAGGAATTGGAGATGTCCGTGCTCGTGGGCATCGACCCGGCCTCCGACGGGCTCGCCCGGGCGGCCCGGATCGGGGTGGCCACCACCGCCGAGGGCGTGGAGGGCCTGGTGAAGATGCCCGAATTCGCCGACATCAAGGTGATCTTCGACGCCACCTCCGCCGGAGCACATAAGCACAACGCCGAGGTCCTGGCCCCCTACGGCAAGCAATTGATCGACCTCACCCCGGCCGCCATCGGCCCCTTCGTGGTGCCCCCGGTCAACCTCGAGGCCCACCTGGACGCGATGGACGTGAACATGGTGACCTGCGGCGGGCAGGCCACCATCCCGATAGTCGCCGCCGTCGGCCAGGCGCGCCCGGTGCACTACGCCGAGATCGTCGCCTCCATCGCCTCCAAGTCGGCCGGGCCCGGCACCCGAGCCAACATCGACGAGTTCACCGAGACCACCGCTGATGCGATCAAGGAGGTCGGCGGGGCCGCCGCCGGTAAGGCGATCATCATCCTCAACCCCGCCGATCCGCCGGTGATCATGCGCGACACCGTGCTGTGTCTGGTCGACCGCCTCGACGACGCCGGCCGCCAGGCCATTCAGGAGTCCGTGGACCGGATGGCGGGACGGGTGGCCGAGTACGTGCCCGGTTACCGGCTCAAGCAGCAGATCCAGTTCCAGGACGAGGGCGCCGAGGTCGCCGCGCTCGTTCCCACCGGCCACGGCTCCGGGGACTACACCCGGGTCACGGTCTTCCTCGAGGTCGAAGGTGCCGCCCACTACCTGCCCGCCTACGCGGGCAACCTCGACATCATGACCTCAGCGGCCCTGCAGGTCGCCGAAAAGCTCGTCACCGTGCGAGAAGGAGCCACGAAATGACCACCACCCCCACCACCACCGACACGGCCCCCGAGTCTGCCCGGCGGGTGTTCCTCCAGGACGTCACCCTGCGTGACGGCATGCACGCCGTGCGCCACCAGCTGCCCGTGGAGACGGTCCAGAAGATCGCCGGGGCCCTGGACGCGGCCGGGGTTGATGCCATCGAGGTCTCCCACGGCGACGGGTTGGCCGGGGCCAGCCTCACCTACGGGCCCGGCAGCAACACCGACTGGGAATGGATCGCCGCCGCAGCCGATGTGGTGACCAACGCCCGACTGACCACCCTGATCCTGCCCGGCATCGGCACCCTCACCGAGCTGCGCCGGGCCTACGAGCTCGGGGTGCGTTCGGTGCGCGTGGCCACCCACTGCACCGAGGCCGACGTGTCCGCCCAGCACATCTCCACCGCCCGAGAGATGGGCATGGACGTCTCCGGGTTCTTGATGATGTCGCACATGGCCCCGGCCGAGGAGCTGGTCAAGCAGGCCCTGCTGATGGAGTCCTACGGGGCCCACTGCGTCTACGTCACCGACTCCGGAGGCGGCCTGACCATGGACGGGGTCCGGGACCGGGTGCGAGCTTACCGAGATGCGCTGAAGCCCGAGACCGAGATCGGCATCCACGCCCACCAGAACCTCTCGCTGGCCGTGGCCAACTCCGTGGTCGCCGTCGAGGAAGGCGCCTACCGGGTGGACGCTTCCCTGGCCGGCCATGGTGCCGGGGCCGGTAACACCCCGATCGAGCCGTTCGTGGCCGTGGCCACCCTGCACGGCTGGGAGCACGGGGCGGACCTGTTCGCCCTCCAGGACGCCGCCGACGATCTCGTGCGCCCGCTGCACGACCGCCCCGTCCAGGTCGACCGCGAGACGCTGACCCTGGGCTACGCCGGGGTGTACTCCAGCTTCCTGCGCCATGCCGAGAAAGCCTCGGCACGCTACGGGATCGATGCCCGCGACATCCTCGTCGAAATCGGACGCCGCAACCTCATCGGCGGCCAGGAAGACATGATCGCCGACGTCGCCCTCGACCTGATCGTCACCGCAGTCACCGACCAGGTCGACGCCGCCGGAACCGACCTGATCGATGCCGGCACCACGTAGGACCACCGCTCCACCCACCCACGGTGAAGGTCCCGCCCAACCCGGGCGGGACCTTCACCGTGTCAGCGCGCATGGTCACTGACAATGCCTATCCAACTCACCGCCCCCCATGAGGAGCACTCATGGCCCACCACCGAGAACACATCACCCACATTCAAGAACTGACCCTTCTGCACCGAGGCGACATGTGAGAAGCCCGGCGCTACAGCACCGTGCGCTACCGGGGTGTCGTCGACGACGTCGTCCCGCACCGGGACGTGGTGTGGCTACGCCCCGGTCCCTGGCAGGAGCGCACGCTCCTGGAGGCCGCCGAGTACGAGCTATGGAAGGTGACGCAGTCACCCCTGCCCTTTCTGCACGTGCCCTAGAACGCCGAGCTCTTTCGACGCAACCGGGATGTGCGTCGGCCCGGTGAGGGCATATCCGTGTGTCCTGTTATTCCCAATATGCACCGCTTCACTCGGATCCACGCGACCACTGATGGCGGCTTCTGGATGCGTCGGTCGCGGGTGGCCCTGGACATGCCCAAGCCCTGTGCCATCTGGGGGTGGCCGGCTTTCCGGTCTCAACCAGCGAGAAGGCGTTACGGATCTGACTGTTCGTGCAAGTCAGGTGCAGCCCCCAAAGTCCTTGCCCGGGACTAATGAGCCCAGCAAAGCCGGACCGTAGGCCTCGAGCCTTCACGTCACTTCAGGACGTACGTGAAGACTGCTTCGGCCAGATGCTTGCCTGCAGTATCCGTAACGCTGACCTGCGCCACGGCCACGGTGCGCCCGCCACGCAGCAGTCGAGCCGTGGCCACCGCGGTCCCTTCCGTGGTGTTGGCCAAGAAATTGGTGCTGGCCTGGACGGCCAGCGGGAACTTGCCCTCCTCCGAGAGGACCTGCATGGCCAGATAGGTACCGGTGAGGTCGGCCGCACCGAACAGTGCGGTGGCCGAGAACATCCCCCCGGCCTGGCGGAGCCGATCCACTAGAGGCATCGCAAAGGACAGACTGTCCTCGCTCACCGCGTGCGGGACCAACTCCAGAGTGTCGGCGATTTCCTCATGCTCGACGCCGGCACGGAACTCCTGCCACCGTCGCTGGAACTCCTCTAGAGAGGCAGGGATAGCCATGCTGGCTCCTATCGGATGATCAGACGGGAACACCATGATGGCACCCATTCCCGACAAGGCCGGCCACCAGCACGGTCGGATCTTTATCACCAGGTTTGTCGCTGACCGCACCGGAACCCAAGTGCAACGTCGTTCTCGTGTCCGATTGGTGTCTTCGGGGGGGTCCAACGGTCACCTATATGGGCACTCAGCCTGCAAGCCTGATTACGTCAAGTCGAGGGTTGGCGAGGTGTGTTTTCGCATGTCGTGAGTGCTCTGCGGGGTTGCGTTTGGTGCATCCGTTTGAGTCCCTTTTTACTGCCGCAAACCTCTTTGAGGGCCCCTTGCTATCTCACCCAGGGTCGTGGCTTAAGCCTTTACTCAATGGCTGGAGAGGTCCAGGTCCTCGGCGTCGATTGGTTCGAAATACGCCATGACGGCCTCCATTGGCACGTCTTCCAAAGTGGCCGGGGACCACTGCGGGTTTCGGTCTTTGTCCACCAGTTGGGCGCGGATGCCCTCGCGCATGTCACAACCACGGAGCATGTGGTATCCCACCCGGTAATCCTGCCGAAGCACCTCATGCACGGAACGGCAGTCCTCTGACCGCCGTAAGGCAGCCAAGGCCACCTTCACGGAGGTTGGGGACTTGGAGAGAATCTCCGTAGCAGCCAGGGCGGCGGTGGGGTCGTCGTAGGTCTGCAGGACCTCGACGATAGCCTCGGCGGTGTCCTCGCCGTAGCAGGCGTCGATCCACCGGTGATGCTCCAGGATTGGGGCGTCTGGAGGTGCAATGGCGATGGCCTCGATGGCCTCGTCAGCGTCCGCCTCCTCCAGCGTCCGGGTCAGCTCGGGCAAGGCGTTCGAGGGTACGTAGAAGTCGGCCAGGCCGAGCGCGATAGCGTCTGCCCCACTGACGTGGGCACCCGTCAAGGCCATATGAGTGCCGAAGCGATACGGGGTACGCGACAGCAGCCAGTTACTGCCCACATCGGGGGTGAAGCCGATGCCGGTTTCCGGCATGCCCAGCCGAGTCCGCTCGGTAACGATGCGGTGCGAACCGTGGGCGGAAACCCCAACGCCGCCACCGAGCACGATTCCGTCCATGAACGCTAGATACGGCTTGGGATAATCTGCGATCGCAGCGTTCAGCGTGTACTCGGCCGCGGAGAAGCTATCAACGATCTCTGGCTCGCCCCCCATGACGGCCCGACGCAAGGTGACAACGTCGCCCCCCGCGCACAATCCTCTTTCACCGGATCCCGAGACGAGGACTGTGTGGACGCTGTCATCGTGGCGCCACTGCTGGAGGGCAGCCTGGACCGTATCCACCATGCCGTGAGTCAAGGCGTTCAACGCCTCGGGGCGGTTAAGGATGAGGTGGCCCAGCCGACCGGCCCGGCGGACGATGACTTCGTCCTCGAGGGTCGATCCTGCTAGTGGTTGCGTACTCATAGGTTCCTTTCAGCCCCTCTGGCCCTCGCCTCCATTCTGGCCATACGTTAATTGGCCAGACAGCTATCCACCCCTGTAACACGGTGGTCTCTCGGCAGGTAAGAGGAGCAGCATCTACTGGGAACGCGTAGTTCACCAGGGCTCGGAAGCGGGCATCAAACGAATCTGGCGGGCGGCCTCGGGCAGCGCGGCCGCGAAGGTCAGGGTCGATAACCGGCGCATGCCTCGACGGCCGCATCTTTACCTCCGGTCGGTCTCCTATCGATTGACGTGCGGGTGTGCAGGCTGACTAGCGAGCCGGCACACCCGCACTCCGAGGTCAGTGATTAGGTGCACCGTGCGCGACGGTCAGCGGGTGAAGGCGCTGCGACCGGTGATGGCCCGTCCGACCACGAGGGTGTTGATCTCCCGGGTGCCCTCGTAGGTGTAGATGCCTTCGGCGTCTGCGAAGAAGCGGGCCACGGGCTCCGAGTTGAGCACCCCGTTGCCGCCGGCGATCTCGCGGGCGGAGGCGACGGACTGGCGCATGGTCGAGCAGGTCCAGGCCTTGGCCATGGCCGAGTCCTGGTCCCGGTAGACGCCGGCGTCCTGCTGCTGGGAGAGCCGGACCACCATGCCCAGGGAGGCGGTGAGGTTACTCAGGATGGACACGAGGTGTTCTTGGATCAGCTGGAACCCGGACAGGGGGCGGCCGAACTGTACGCGCTCTTGGACGTACTTCAGGGCTGCCTCGTAGGCGCCGGCCTGGACGCCGGCGGCGAACCAGGCCACGCCGGAGCGCATGGCCCGGAGCATGTCCGCGATGTCGGCGAAGGAGTTGACGCGGGCCAGCCGGTACTCCTCGCTGACCTCCACGTTGTCCAGGACGATGTCCGCGTTCTGCACCATGCGCAGGGCGATCTTGCCCGGCATCGTCGTCAGCGTCACCCCCGGGGCGTCGGTCTTGATCAGGAAGAGCTTGACCTGGCCGTCGGCTTCGTCGCGGGCGGCCAGGGCCATGTAGCCGGCGAACTGGGCACTGCCGATCCACCGCTTGGTCCCGTTGATCACCCAGGTGTCCCCATTGCGACGGGCGGAGGTCGCCAGGCCACCGGCGATGTCCGAGCCGTGATCGGCCTCGGTCAGGGCGAAACAGCCCTTCATCTCAAAGGAGTCGACCTGCGGCAGCCACTGCTGGACCTGCTGGTCGCTGCCACCGCGGGTGATGGCCGTGCGGAACAGGCCCGTCTGGCCGTTGAACCAGGTGGCCAGGGAGGCGTCGGTGCGGGCAAGTTCAAAGTTCCGGAACCCCTCGTAGAGGGACCGGGGTGACTGTCCACCGTCGGTCAGCTCGGGCGGGGTGACGAGGTTCAACTCCCCCAGCGGCTTGATCAGCTGGGTGGGGAACTCCCCGCGGGACCAGTAGTCGGCCACCAGCGGCTTGGCCTCGGCGTCCAGGAACGCGCGCAGCTTCCGCAGCTGGCCCTTCTCGGCGTCGGTGAGCAGGGCCTCGTAGTTCAGCTGATCGCTCAGGGGATAGAGGCGCTCCTCGGTCTGCTCGGGGGTGGTCATGGTGGATTCAGCGGTGGTGGTCATGACTTCTCCTTCGGGGTGTGCGGCACCGGGACCCGGTCCTCTTCAGGGGGCAGCTGCTGGATCTGCCGACGCAGCAACTTCCCCACGGCGCTGCGCGGCAGGTGGTCACGGTGCTCGAGCCGTCGTGGGAGCTTGAAGCTGGCCAGGTGCGGCCGGAGGAACTCCCGCAGCTTCTCCAAGTCGACCGGCTCAGCGCAGACCACGACGGCTGTCACGACCTCGCCCCACAGCTCGTCCGGGCGCCCGACGACGGCGGCCTCCACGATTCCGGGGTAGCGGGCGATGAGGTGTTCGACCTCGGCCGGGTCCACGTTCTCCCCACCGGTGATGATGATCTCCTTGCTGCGCCCGGTGACGCACAGGTCACCGTCCGGATCGATGTATC
>JAPFFX010000166.1 GCA_026645375.1 Citricoccus sp. WCRC_4
GGGCGTCCGTCTGCTCACCGTCCATGAGGTGACGCAACGCCACAGGCCCCGGTCCGGGGAGCAGTTTGCTCCCCGGGACGGGGCCTGTGGCGTACTGGATGTCAGTGGCGGGCTCGGCGGTTCAAGACGCGAGGTCGGCGGTGAGCCGCGAGGGCAGGGAGCCGAGGAGATGATGCCAGGCCCGGGGGCTGTCCTGCAGGGGTGAGCTCTCCGACGGCGAGGGCAGCGGCACCTGCACGACCCAGCCCTGGTCTCCGGCGAAGCGGGCCAGGGACACGCAGTGGTGGTCCACGTCCACGCAGTGCACGGGGTCGACCGTGAGGTCATCCGTCTCGGGAACGTTCAGGGGCTCCGCCCAGCCGGCGATCTCGCCGTCCAGCACGGCGTCGGCGACGTTGGCCAGGACCTGCGGGGCCGTGGCCAGGACGGCGTCGGCCAGGGCGTCGGCCGGGGACGGCGCGGCGGAGGCCTCCACGATGACGGCCTCGCCGTGGGCGTTGACGCCGGAGCAGTCGTGCAGCAGGACCCGCTCGGTGGTGACCACGCCCACGCGCACGCGCGGTCCGACGTCCTGGACGAGGTCCGCCACGCGGCCCTGCAGTCCCAGGGCCTCCACCTGCGCCGTGTCCCGGCACCAGCGCAGCGTGCCGAGCAGGTGCACGGACGCCAGCCTCAGGTTCAGGCCGTGATCCGCTGCGTCCTTGACGATGTCCACCCGCACCTCGATGTCCTCGGGGGTGTGGAACGCGCCGAGCGAGTGGAAGAGGTTCGGGATGTCCGCGACCACCAGCTGTCCGGTGCGGGACACGCCGTGGACCGCGGAGGAGAGCGTCTCGCCCGCCCGGTAGGCCGTGAGCTCGACGGCGCCCTCACCGGACAGCATGCGGCGCGTGAGCGACCGGGCGTGGGCGGCACGCAGGCCGGGGACGGACGACGCGGGCGTCGGGGGAGTGCGCGGAGTCGAACTCATGTGGATCCTTCCAAGACGGTCGCATCCTAGTAAGGCACGCCTAACCGAATTAAGCAAGCCGCTTGTACGCTTATGCGTCTCGCGGCGTCTCAGAAGGACCCGGTCAGTCCCGTCGTCGGGCGCGGAAGATGCCGAGGGACGCCACGCACAGCCCGACGAAGGCCAGCCCCAGTGCCACCAGCGGGCCGGTCAGCGGCACCCACACGACATCGCGGCGCACGGCCTGGGCGGTCTCCGAGTCCGAGAGCATGTCCCCGCCCCCGAGCGTGAAGGTCCCGGCGACGAACACCTGGGCGACCACGGTGATGATGAGCAGCAGCGCGGCGACCACGCCCACGCCCATCGAGGCATAGAGCAGCACCTTGCACCACGTCGGCGCCGGTCGCGTCCCCGCGTCCTCGGCCGCTGTTTCCCGGGCCCCGTCGGCGTCGCCGTCCTCGCCCCGGTCCTCGTCCCGGCCGTCCTCGAAGCGGCCGATGAGGTCGAATCCGGGGGAGCCGTCCCAGTCGCGGTCCGGGTCCAGGCCGTCCCGGAATTCGCGCGCGGAACCGGGTGCGGGACTGCGGGACTCGGGACGGCGGGGCATGTCCCCAGCGTACCGCCGGTACCGTGGACGGGTGGCCTCCTCCTCATCGTCCTCCCCCTCGCCGTCCGGTCCGCAGCCTGCCGCTGGCGGTGCCGCGCCGTCGTCGTCGGCGTCCACCGGCAGCCGGGACGTCACCGTCCTGGCCCCGGTCCTGACCCCGGAGGGCTGGCAGTTGCTGAACTCGCTTGAGGGCTACCGGGAGTCCGAGGCGCTGGCGATGTCCACCCGGCTGCGCGCCGCCGGCCATGCCCCCGAACTGGTCTCGGCCGTGCTGACCCAGCTGAAGCTGCGCGAACAGGCCGCCGCCAAGTTCGGTCCCTTCGCGGCGCACATGATCCTCACCCGGGCGGGCCTGGAACAGGCCACGCGGATGAACGTGGCCGCCGTGCACGCCGGGCGGTTCGCCGGCGCCGGGATCCGGTCCGTCGCCGACCTGGGCTGCGGACTCGGGGCGGACGCCATGGCCATGGCGGCGCTGGACCTCGAGGTGACCGCCGTGGAGCGGGACGAGACGGTGGCCGCCGCGGCGACGATCAACCTGATGCCCTTCCCCAACGCCACCGTGGTCAGTGCGGACGCGCAGGAGTGGGTCACCGCGGCGCAGGCGGGTGGCACCGAGCCCGAGGGCTACTGGCTCGACCCCGCCCGCCGGGTGGTGTCCACCTCGGGGTCCAGCCGGGTGTTCGACCCGGAGGCGTTCTCCCCGCCGCTGTCCTTCGTCGAGTCCCTCGCCGAGCGCGGCATCGCCGTCGGCGTGAAGCTCGGTCCCGGCCTGCCGCACGAGTCCGTCCCCGTCGGCTGCGAGGCGCAGTGGATCTCCGTGGACGGGGACGTCACCGAGGCCGTGCTGTGGTTCAACGCCCTCGCCCGGGACGGCGTGCGCCGCAGTGCGCTGGTGATGTCCGGTCCCGGGGCGGGTCCGACGCCGGCCGGAGAGCGGTCCGGCCACCACGAGCTCAGCGCGGGGACCGACTTCGGCGGCTCACCCGAGGTGCCGGTCGGCGGGGTGCAGGCCCTCACCGGATACCTCTACGAACCGGACGGCGCCGTGATCCGGGCCGGGCTGGTGGCCGACCTGGTCCGGCGGGACTTCGACTCGGCCGGCGGGGCACTGCTCGATGAGCACATCGCCTACTTCCGGGCCGATGGGCTCGTCGCGTCCCCGTTCGCGCGGGCCTACCGGATCGAGGCGGTGATGCCCTTCAACGTCAAGGGCCTGCGGCGCTGGGTGCAGGAGACCGGGGTGGGCCGGCTGGACATCAAGAAACGCGGGATGGCCGTCACTCCCGAGGAACTACGACGCCAGCTCATGTCCGGGAAGGGCTCGAAGGCGTCGAAGGGTTCAAAGGGTTCGAAGGGCTCCAGCCGGCACGCCACGCTCGTGCTGACGCGGATCGGCGAGGAGCGGGTCGCCGTGGAGGTCACCCCGGCCTGAGGGCCCGGCGCGGCCGGCGCGGTGGCTCAGGTGCCGGAGGCGTCCCGTCCCAGGCCGGTGGGGGACGCGGTGGCCACGTGGTTGACGACCTCGTTGATCATGCGGTGCAGGTTGTCCAGGCCGTAGCCCACGAGGTACCAGTCCGCGGGATCCAGGTGGATGACCTTGCCGTTCCGGGCCGCCTTCGTGCCGTCGACCAACTCGTCGTCCAGCACGTCCTCGGCGGTGGCCCCCTGCCGGCCGAGGGCGGCGTCCTCGTCGATGACGAACAGGTTGTCCGGATCGGCGTCGGCGATGAACTCGGTGGAGGCCGGTGCGCCGTCCCGGCCCTCGGCCATCACCGGGGTGGCGCTGGGCACGCCGAGCACGTCGTGGACCAGGCCGAAGCGTGACTCCGGACCGAAGGCCGTGATCTCGCCGGACCCCGTCATCACCACCAGTCCGTTGGTGTTCCCGGCGTCCTTCAGCGTCGCCCGGGCGTCCTCGATCTTCGTCTCGATCGCGCCGAGCGCGGCCTGCACCTGCATCTCCCGGCCGAAGACCTCACCCAGGGCGGTGACGTTCTGCGTGAAGGACTCCATCGGCTCCGAGTAGTCCATGGACAGGTCGATGGTCGGGGCGATCCCGGACAGCTCGGGGTAGGCCCCGGCGGTCGCGGCGGAGACGATGACCAGGTCCGGCTCCTGCTCGGCGATGACGTCCAGGTCCGGCTCGGTGAGGGAACCGATCTGCACCTCCGCGCCGTCCGCCAGGTCCTGCAGCTCCTCGGGGTAGGGCGCGTCCGGCACGCCGTCGGGCTGGATGCCCAGCGCGTTCAGGGAGTCCATGACGCCCAGGTCGAAGACGAAGACCTTCTCGGGATCGGCGGGGACCTCGGTGGTGCCCTGGGCGTGCTTCACCATGACGGTGTCACCACCCGTTCCTCCCGCGGAAGCGGTGGGGGAGGGCGTGGTGGTACCGGGAGCGGTGCCCGAGGAGGACGGCTCGGTGGACCCACCGTTGCAGGCGGTCACGAGAGCCAGCAGGGCCGCCGAGGCGGCGACCATGATCGAGGTGCGACGCACGGCCCGGGACCTCGGCCCGGGGCGTGTGGATCCGAGGGGGGGAAGTGGCCCGTGGTGCGGGCCGTGCAGGGACACGATGGTCCTCCCGTGATCAGCGGAGCGGTGGGATCCGCGGTCGGCCCCGGCCCGGCCGGCCGGGACGATCGCGTCAGGTCCATTCTGTCAGCCCGCGGCCGGGTGCGGCCAGGGCCCGGCCCGGCTGTCCGGGCTCGGACCGGGGTCCGACGGGCGGTTTCCGAGGACACGACTGGCACTCGCCTTGACCGAGTGCTAAGCCTCGTCCTAGAGTCATTTCTGGCACTCCGGGGCACCGGGTGCCAAGCCTGAAGGACCTGCCATCCGGCACCCGCGACGACGGTTGGCCAGCCTACGGCGCACAGCAGAATCCACTGACGCCGGTCGGACCCCCGTGGTCTGGCCCACCACAGAGAAGGAGAGTACAGACGTGTCTGTCTCCATCAAGCCCCTTGAGGATCGCATTGTTGTCCGTCCGCTGGAAGCCGAGCAGACCACCGCTTCCGGCCTGGTGATCCCGGACACCGCCAAGGAGAAGCCGCAGGAGGGCCAGGTCGTGGCCGTCGGCGCCGGCCGTGTCGATGACAACGGCAACCGCATCCCGGTCGACGTCGCCGAGGGCGATGTCGTGCTCTTCTCCAAGTACGGCGGCACCGAGGTCAAGGTCGGCGGCGAGGACTACCTCGTGCTGTCCGCCCGCGACGTGCTGGCCATCGTCACCAAGTGATCTTCCACCGGGCCCGGTCCGTGCACCCGCACGGCACCGCGTCCGGTTGACGCACCAGGCCCGGCCAGGCACTCCAGCCGGCCGGGCCTGATCGCGTCAGTGCCGACGTCGTGACCTCCGGGCCCACTGGGCACCGGACGGGCGCGACGCCGGCCCTCCCACCTTCACCTCGACGCGGCGACCGGATGCCCGGCCGGGCCCGGAGCCGCCGTCCACACCCGAAAGGAGCTTCGTTCATGGCGAAGCAGCTTGCCTTCAACGATGAGGCCCGCCGAGCACTGCAGGCCGGTATCGACAAGTTGGCCGACACGGTCAAGGTCACCCTCGGCCCCAAGGGACGCAACGTCGTCCTCGACAAGTCCT
>JAPFFX010000252.1 GCA_026645375.1 Citricoccus sp. WCRC_4
CGTGTTCCATCTTCATCGCCTCCACGACGATCACCGGGTCGCCCTCGGCCACCACGTCGCCGTCGGCGGCGGGGGTGAGCAGGACGGTGCCCGGCATCGGGGAGACCAGTGTGGGGTCGGAGCTGGTGTCCGCATCGACCCCGTGCTCCGTCCGCTCGCGCCGGATGTCGAACAGGGCGCCCTCGCGGTTCAGCTGCACCCCGTCGGGCCCGACGACGGCCGTGAAGCTCCGCCCGACGCCGTCGATCGTCACGGTGGCCCAGTGCCCGTGCCGGCGCACCTGGGCGGCCAGCTCGCCGCGGTCGGTGACCACGACCGGGGAGTCCACGGGACCGGCCAGCCGCACCGTGTGCGTCGTGCCGCCCGGCGCGGCCAGGCGGATCTGCCGGGGCGCCGGGGCACCCAGCCGCCAGCCGTCGCGCCGGCGCCACGGGCCGGCGTCGGTCCCGCGGGCCGCGTCCATCAGCAGGGCGACCTCCTGGACGTCCCGCTCGGTGGGCACGGCGAAGCCGATGGCGTCCAGTTCGCGGGCGATCAGCCCGGTGTCGAGCCGGCCGGCGACGACGTCGGGCAGTTCCAGCAGCGCGCGCAGGAACTCGACGTTGGTGGTGAAGCCGACGATGGCCGTGTCCTCGAGGGCCGTGACCATCCGGCGGCGGGCCTCCTCCCGGTCCCGGCCCCACGTGATGACCTTGGCCAGCATGGGGTCGTAGTCCACGGAGACCACGAGGCCGTCCTCGATGGCGGTGTCCACGCGCACGCCGTCCCCGGCGGGGTGCCGGACGTGTTCCACGGTGCCGCCGGTGGGCAGGAACCCGGCCGCCGGGTCCTCGGCGTAGACGCGCGCCTCGATGGAATGGCCCTTCAGGACGATGTCCTCCTGCGCCAGGTCCAGGACCTCCCCGGCGGCGATGCGCAGCTGCTGCTCGACCAGGTCGACCCCGGTGACCTCCTCGGTGACCGGGTGCTCGACCTGGAGGCGGGTGTTCATCTCCATGAAGAAGAACTCGTCCGGGGAGTCCGCCGGGACGATGAACTCGACGGTGCCCGCACCCCGGTAGTCCACCGACCGGGCGGTGTCGCAGGCGGCCTGGCCGATGCGTGCGCGGGTGGCCTCGTCCAGCAGCGGGGACGGCGCCTCCTCGATGACCTTCTGGTGGCGGCGCTGCAGGGAGCACTCGCGCTCGCCGAGGTGGATGACGTTGCCGTGCTCGTCCGCCAGCACCTGGACCTCGATGTGGCGGGGGGTGAGGACGTACCGCTCCAGGAACAGGGTGTCGTCCCCGAAGCTCGCGGCGGCCTCGCGACGGGCGGCGTCCAGGGAGGCGGCCAACTGGTCCGCGGACTCGACCACGTGCATGCCCTTGCCGCCACCGCCGGCGGAGGGCTTGATGAGCAGTGGGTAGCCGACGTCCCCGGCCGCGGCGGCCAGTTCCTCGTTGGTCATGCCCGGTTTCGCGATGCCCGGGACGGTGGGCACGCCGCGCTGCTGGACGGCGTTCTTGGCGGTGATCTTGTCCCCCATGACCTGGATGGACGCGGCCTTCGGTCCGATGAAGACCAGGTCCGCGTCCTCGCAGGCCTGCGCGAACGTGGCGTTCTCGGCGAGGAAGCCGTAGCCGGGGTGGATGGCCTCGGCGCCGGTGGACCGGGCGGCCTCGATCACCGCCCCGATGTCCAGGTAGCTCTGGGCGGCCGGTGGTGGACCGAGCCGCACGGCGGTGTCGGCCAGCTGCACGTGGCGGGCGCCGGCGTCGGCGTCGGAGTACACCGCCACCGACCGGATGCCCAGGGACCGCAGGGTGCGGATGATGCGACAGGCGATCTCGCCACGGTTGGCGATCAGCACGGTGGAGAACATGCGGCTCACATCCTGAAGACGCCGTAGCCCGGCGCCGGGGTTGACGGGTCGGGGGACCGCATGACGACGTCGAGGGCGAGGCCGACGACGTCCCGGGTCTGGGCGGGCTCGATGATCCCGTCGTCCCAGAGCCGTGCGGTGGAGTAGTAGGGGCTGCCCTGGTGTTCGTACTGCTCACGCGTGGGACGTTCGAACTCGGCCTGCTCCTCGGCGCTCCAGGTGCCGCCACCGGCCTCGATCTGGTCGCGGCGGACGGTGGAGAGCACGGAGGCGGCCTGGGGCCCGCCCATCACGGACACCCGCGCCCCCGGCCAGAGCCAGAGGAAGCGCGGGGAGTACGCCCGGCCACACATCGAGTAGGTGCCGGCCCCGAACGACCCGCCGACCACGACGGTCAGCTTGGGCACGGAGGTGGTGGCCACGGCGTTGACCATCTTGGCACCGTGCTTGGCGATGCCACCGGACTCGTACTCCCGCCCCACCATGAACCCGGTGATGTTCTGCAGGAACAGCAGCGGGATCCTCCGCTGGTCGCACAACTCGATGAAGTGTGCTCCCTTGAGGGCGGACTCGCCGAACAGGACGCCGTTGTTGGCCAGGATGCCCACCCGGTGCCCGTGGACGCGGGCGAAACCGGTGACCAGGGTGGTCCCGTACTCGCGCTTGAACTCGTGGAAGCTGCCCGCGTCGATGGTCCGGGCGATGATCTCCCGCGCGTCGTAGGGCGTGGTCAGCTCCACGGGGACCACGTCGGTGAGGGTCTCCGGGGACTTCTCCGGCCCGGTCACCGCGGCCGGTTCGTAGGGCAGGGCCGGGCTGTCCGGCAGGGTGGCCACGATGTCCCGCACGATCTGCACCGCGTGCTCGTCGTTCTCGGCCAGGTGGTCGGTCACGCCGGACACCTTCGAGTGCACCTCGCCCCCGCCGAGGTCCTCGGCGGTGACGACCTCTCCCGTGGCGGCCTTCACCAGGGGCGGACCACCCAGGAAGATGGTGCCCTGGTTGCGCACGATCACGGTCTCGTCGCTCATCGCCGGAACGTAGGCGCCGCCGGCGGTCGAGGAGCCCATGACGGCGGCGATCTGCGGGATGCCGTCCCGGGACATCCGGGCCTGATTGTAGAAGATGCGGCCGAAGTGGTCCCGGTCCGGGAAGACCTCGTCCTGCATCGGCAGGAACGCGCCGCCGGAGTCCACCAGGTAGATGCAGGGCAGCCGGTTCTCCGCGGCGATCTCCTGGGCCCGCAGGTGCTTCTTCACCGTGATCGGGTAGTACGTCCCACCCTTGACGGTGGCGTCGTTGGCGACCACCATGACGTGACGGCCGTGGACCAGTCCGATCCCGGCCACCACTCCCCCGGACGGGGCGTCGCCCCCGTAGAGCTCGAACCCGGCCAGCGGGGCCACTTCCAGGAAGGGGCTGCCCTCATCCAGCAGCGCGTCGATGCGGTCCCGGGCGAGCATCTTGCCGCGGGCCAGGTGCCGCTCGCGCGAGGTCTGGGGGCCACCGAGCGCGGCGTCGGCACGCCGCTGCCTCAGCTCGGCGATCAGGTCGGGGTACGTGGTCGACATCAGCAGGAGCCGCCCTTCGGGAGAACGTTGTCGGACTTCTCGTGGAGGACCACGTCTCGTCGGTCACGACCGCGGTCCGGGATTCAGGTTACTGGCCTCTAACTGAAATTGTCTATCATTGATCCAGACCAGTCGATGGGGAGGACATGATGACCGCAACCTGGAGGGCCACCCAGAAGGCGAACCGGCGGGCCGCGCTGATCCGCTCGGCCGCCCACCTGTTCGCCGAGCGCGGCTTCGCAGCCGTCTCCACCGGTG
>JAPFFX010000268.1 GCA_026645375.1 Citricoccus sp. WCRC_4
CGGAGTTCCTCACCCACCCCGTGTTCTCCACCCACCGCTCCGAGACGCAGATGCTGCGCTACCTGACCCGCCTGGAGAACCGGGACCTGGCCCTGGACCGGACGATGATCCCGCTGGGCTCGTGCACCATGAAGCTCAACGCGACCGCCGAGATGGCCGCCATGAGCTGGCCCGAGTTCGCCTCGATCCACCCGCTGGCCCCGGCCCACCAGACCACCGGCTGGCGCGAGCTGATCGCCGACCTGGAGCACCGCCTGGAGGAGATCACCGGCTACGCCGCCGTCTCCCTCCAGCCCAACGCCGGCTCGCAGGGCGAGCTGGCGGGCCTGCTGGCCATCCGGAGCTACCACCAGGCCAACGGGGACGACCAGCGCACCGTCTGCCTCATCCCCGCCTCCGCCCACGGCACCAACGCCGCCTCCGCGGTCCTGGCCGGGATGAAGGTCGTCGTGGTGAAGACGGCCGCCGACGGCACGATCGACCACGAGGACCTGCGCGCCAAGCTCGACGCCCACGGGCCGCAGCTGGCGGCGATCATGATCACCTACCCCTCCACCCACGGGGTCTTCGACGCCGACGTGCGCCCGGTCTGCGACGCCGTCCACGCCGCCGGCGGCCAGGTCTACCTCGACGGGGCCAACCTCAACGCCCTGGTCGGCCTGGCGCAGCCGGGCAGGTTCGGCGGGGACGTGTCCCACCTGAACCTGCACAAGACCTTCTGCATCCCGCACGGCGGCGGCGGACCCGGCGTCGGGCCCGTGGCGGTGGCCGCGCACCTGGCGCCCTTCCTGCCCGGCGACGCCACCCGGACCGAGGCCGACGGTGCGTCCGGCGCACCGATCTCGGCCACGATGTTCGGGTCGGCCGGCGTGCTGCCGATCTCCTGGGCCTACATCGCGATGATGGGCGGCGACGGCCTCACCCGGGCCACGCAGACGGCGCTGCTGACGGCGAACTACGTCGCCGCCTCGCTGAACGAGCACTTCCCCGTGCTCTACACCGGCAACAACGGGCTGGTCGCCCACGAGTGCATCCTGGACCTGCGGGCGCTCACGGCCCGCACCAAGGTGACCGCCGAGGACGTGGCCAAGCGGCTGATCGACTTCGGCTTCCACGCCCCGACCCTGTCCTTCCCGGTGGCCGGGACGCTGATGGTGGAGCCGACCGAGTCCGAGGACCTGGCCGAGATCGACCGGTTCATCACCGCGATGACCACCATCCGCGCGGAGATCGAGCAGGTCGCCCGCGGGGAGCTCACCGCCGAGGAGAGCCCCCTGCGCCACGCCCCGCACACCGCCGAGGTCGTGACGGCGAGCGACTGGGACCGCCGGTACTCCCGCGAGGAGGCCGCCTTCCCCGTCCCGGAGCTGCGCCAGGACAAGTACTTCCCCCCGGTCGGGCGCATCGACGGAGCCGCCGGGGACCGCAACCTCGTCTGCTCCTGCCCCGCCCCCGAGGCCTTCGAGAACTGATCCGGCGCCGACCCGCACCGATCCGGACCGCACCGCCACGAAAGGCACCGAGATGACCGACAGCACCAAGCACACCGCCCTGCACGACGAGCACGCCGCCCTGGGGGCGTCCTTCACCGACTTCGGCGGCTGGGACATGCCCCTGAAGTACGGCTCCGAACTGGCCGAGCACCGTGCCGTGCGCACCGCCGCCGGCCTGTTCGACCTCTCCCACATGGGTGAGGTCCGGGTGAGCGGCCCGGACGCGGCCACGTTCCTGAACACCGCCCTGGCCGGCAACCTCGCCGCCATCGCGGTGGGACGGGCCAAGTACTCCCTGATCTGCACGCCCGAGGGCGGGATCATCGACGACCTCATCAGCTACCGGCTGGCCGAGGACGAGTACCTGGTGGTGCCCAACGCCGGCAACGCGCCGACCGTGCTCGCCGCCCTCCAGGAGCGGGCCGCCGGCTTCGACGTCACCGTGGCCGACGAGTCCGCCGAGACGTCCCTGGTCGCCGTCCAGGGACCGGCCGCGCAGACCATCCTGCACGAGCTGGTTCCCGCCGAGCAGCGGGAGCTGGTCACGGAGCTCAAGTACTACTCCGCCGCGGCGGCCACCGTCGCCGGGACCGAGGTGCTGCTGGCCCGCACCGGCTACACCGGGGAGGACGGCTTCGAGCTCTACGTGCCCAACGCCCAGGCGGCGCCGCTGTGGCAGGCCCTGCTGGAGGCCGGGCAGGCGCACGGGCTGATCCCCTGCGGGCTGGCCAGCCGCGACTCCCTGCGCCTGGAGGCCGGGATGCCGCTCTACGGCCAGGAGCTCACCCGGGACCTCACCCCCTACGAGGCCGGGCTGGGTCCCGTCGTCTCCTTCAAGAAGGAGGAGGACTTCGTGGGCCGCGCGGCCCTCGAGGCCCGCAGGGCCGACGGGGTGAGCCGCAAGCTGGTCGGCCTGCGCGGCGAGGGCCGGCGAGCGGCGCGCGGCCACTACCCCGTCAGCGTGGACGGATCGGTCGTCGGGGAGGTCACCTCGGGCGCGCTCAGCCCGACCCTCGGCTACCCCATCGCCATGGCCTACGTCGACAACGCGCACGCCGAGCCCGGCACCGAGGTGCAGGTGGACCTGCGCGGCAAGCCCCTGCCGTTCGAGGTCGTGTCCCTGCCCTTCTACAAGCGCGGGGAGTGACCCGCGCCCGGTCCGCCCCGGGCCTTCCCTGACCCGGTCGGGCCCGCACCGGCCCCCCGTTCCGTCGTCCGTCGTCGTCCCCTCCCGCTGAAAGGTTCCCGACCATGACCAACATCCCGTCCCACCTGCGCTACTCCGCCGAGCACGAGTGGGTGGACGAGTCCTCCCCGGTGCGGATCGGCCTGTCCGCGGTCGCCGTCGACGCCCTCGGCGACGTCGTCTACCTCGACCTGCCCGAGGCCGGGTCCACCGTCACCGCCGGGGAGGTCTGCGGCGAGGTGGAGTCGACCAAGTCCGTCTCCGAGCTGTTCGCCCCGGTCTCCGGCACGGTGGCGGAGGTCAACCAGGAGGTCGTCGACGAGCCCGGGCTCGTGAACAGCGACCCCTACGGGAACGGCTGGCTGTTCACCGTCGAGGTCACCGAGGAGGGCGAGCTGCTCACCGCCGAGCAGTACGCGCAGGCCCAGGAGGAGCAGGCATGAGCACGCACCCGACGTCGCAGCAGGACCTCCGGACCCAGAACGCGGACCTGGCCGAGGTCGACCCCGAGGTCGCCGCCCGGATCGACCTGGAACTGGGCCGCCAGCGCGACGGCCTGGAGATGATCGCCTCGGAGAACCACACCGCCGTGGCGGTGATGCAGGCCCAGGGCTCGGTGCTGACGAACAAGTACGCCGAGGGCTACCCGGGCCGGCGCTACTACGGCGGGTGCGAGCACGTGGACGTGATCGAGCAGCTGGCCATCGACCGGGCCAAGGACCTGTTCGGCGCCGGCTTCGCCAATGTCCAGCCGCACTCCGGCGCCCAGGCCAACGCCTCGGTCATGCACGCCCTGATCAATCCGGGGGACACCATCCTGGGCCTGAACCTGGCGCACGGCGGGCACCTCACCCACGGCATGCGGATCAACTTCTCCGGCAAGCTCTACACGGTGGTGCCCTACGGCGTCGACGAGACCGAGCACACCGTGGACATGGAGGAGGTCGCACGGCTGGCCCGGGAGCACCGCCCGCAGCTGATCATCGCCGGCTGGTCCGCCTATCCCCGGCACCTGGACTTCGCCGCCTTCCGGCGCATCGCCGACGAGGTCGGGGCCTACCTGATGGTCGACATGGCCCACTTCGCCGGGCTGGTCGCCGCCGGGCTGCACCCGAACCCGGTGCCGCACGCCCACGTGGTCACCTCCACCACCCACAAGACCCTGGCCGGTCCGCGGGGCGGGATCATCCTCACCAACCAGGCCGATCTCGCCAAGAAGTTCAACTCCGCGGTCTTCCCGGGCCAGCAGGGCGGCCCGCTGGAGCACGTGGTCGCCGGCAAGGCCGTGGCCTTCAAGATCGCCGCCGGGGAAGCCTTCCGCGACCGCCAGGAGCGGGTGCTGGCCGGCGCGAGCATCCTCGCCGAGCGGCTCGCCCGCCCGGACGCGGCGGCCCGCGGCATCTCCGTGCTGACCGGCGGCACCGACGTGCACCTCGTCCTGGTCGACCTGCGCAACTCCGACCTCGACGGGCAGCAGGCAGAGGACCGGCTCGCGGCCATCGACATCACCGTCAACCGCAACGCCGTGCCCTTCGACCCGCGCCCGCCCATGGTCACCTCCGGGCTGCGCATCGGCACCCCGGCCCTGGCCGCCCGCGGGTTCGACGACGAGGCCTTCACCGAGGCCGCCGACATCATCGCCGAGGCGCTCATCGCCCCGGCGGACGCGGACCTCTCCCCGCTGCGGGACCGCGTCCACGCCCTGGCCCGGTCCCACCCGCTCTACCCCGATCTGCCCGCGCTCCAGGGCGAACCCGCTCCGGAGCCCTCCACCAGCTGAGGAAGGCGGTCCCCATGACTGTCAGCGTCTTCGATCTGTTCTCCATCGGCATCGGTCCCTCGTCCTCCCACACGGTCGGGCCCATGCGCGCGGCGGCGGTGTTCGCCGAGGAGCTCGTCCACCAGGACGTGCTCGGCCGGGTCGCCGAGCTGCGCGTGGACCTCTACGGGTCCCTGGCCGCCACCGGCCGCGGGCACGGGACGTTTCCCGCGGTGCTCCTGGGCCTCGAGGGCTACCACCCCGACACGGTGCTGCCCGACGAGGTCGAGAACTCCCGGGAGCGCATCGTCGAGTCGGGGACGCTGCAACTGGCCGCGCAGGTGCCGGGCGCCGACCCGCGGCACCTGCGCTACGGGGTGGACGACATGGTCCTGCACCCCCTGACCGTGCTGCCCCGGCACACCAACGCCGTGCGCTTCGCCGTGCGCGACGCCGAGGGGGCCGTGCTGCACGAGGCGACCTTCTACTCCGTGGGCGGAGGGTTCATCGTCCGGGACGGTGAGGAGGCGGCGGCCGCCGCGGAACTGGACGAGTCGAAGCGCCACCAGCCGTTCCCGTTCCGCACCGCCGCCGAGCTGCTGGCCCACTGCGAGTCCACCGGCCGGCCGATCAGCGAGGTGATGCTCGCCAACGAGGTCGCCGACCGGCCCGAGGAGGAGGTGCGGTCCGGGCTCCTGGAGATCTGGTCGGTCATGGAGGACTGCAAGGACTCCGCGATCGCCCGGGAGGGGACCCTGCCCGGCGGGCTGAAGGTCTCCCGCCGGGCCCCGGCCTGGCACCGGCGGCTGCGCACCGAGGACCCGGACCGGGACCCCGGCTTCTGGCAGGAGTGGGTGAACCTGGTGGCCCTGGCCGTCAACGAGGAGAACGCCTCCGGCGGCCGCGTCGTCACGGCCCCGACCAACGGGGCGGCCGGGATCATCCCCGCCGTGCTCTTCTACGCCACCCACTACTCCCCGGCCGCGCGTGCCGCCGCGGCGGAAGGCCCGGAGGCGCTCGAGGCCGCGCGGCGGGACCTCGTGGTCCGCTTCCTGCTCACGGCCGGGGCGGTCGGGGTGCTCTACAAGGAGCAGGCCTCGATCTCCGGGGCCGAGGTCGGGTGCCAGGGCGAGGTGGGTTCGGCCTCCTCGATGGCCGCCGCCGGGCTGGCGGAGATCATGGGCGGCACCCCCGCCCAGGTGGAGAACGCCGCGGAGATCGCCATGGAGCACAATCTCGGCCTGACCTGCGATCCCATCGGCGGCCTGGTGCAGGTGCCGTGCATCGAGCGCAACGCGATCGCCGCGGCCAAGGCGATCAACGCGACGAAGATGGCGCTGTGGGGCGACGGCACCCACCGGGTCAGCCTGGACGAGGTGATCGTGACGATGCGCGAGACCGGCCGGGACATGAGCGACAAGTACAAGGAGACCGCGCTGGGCGGGCTCGCCGTCAACGTCGTGGAGTGCTGAGCGGTTCCCTCCCGGCCCGCTCGAGCGCCCACTCCCCCGCATCCACTCCCCACACCGAGCGCCAATTCCCCACTCCCGGCCCGTCCCAGCGCCCACTCCCCCGTAGGTTTCCAATCCCCCAGGACCGGTCCTGGGGGATTGGAAACCTACGGGGGAGTGGGCGCTGGGACGGGCCGGGAGTGGGGAATTGGCGCTCGGTGTGGGGAGTGGATGCGGGGGAGTGGGCGCTCGAGCGGGCCGGGAGGGAACCGCTCAGCACTCCACGACGTTGACGGCGAGCCCGCCCAGCGCGGTCTCCTTGTACTTGTCGCTCATGTCCCGGCCGGTCTCGCGCATCGTCACGATCACCTCGTCCAGGCTGACCCGGTGGGTGCCGTCGCCCCACAGCGCCATCTTCGTCGCGTTGATCGCCTTGGCCGCGGCGATCGCGTTGCGCTCGATGCACGGCACCTGCACCAGGCCGCCGATGGGATCGCAGGTCAGGCCGAGATTGTGCTCCATGGCGATCTCCGCGGCGTTCTCCACCTGGGCGGGGGTGCCGCCCATGATCTCCGCCAGCCCGGCGGCGGCCATCGAGGAGGCCGAACCCACCTCGCCCTGGCACCCGACCTCGGCCCCGGAGATCGAGGCCTGCTCCTTGTAGAGCACCCCGACCGCCCCGGCCGTGAGCAGGAAGCGGACCACGAGGTCCCGCCGCGCGGCCTCGAGCGCCTCCGGGCCTTCCGCCGCGGCGGCACGCGCGGCCGGGGAGTAGTGGGTGGCGTAGAAGAGCACGGCGGGGATGATCCCGGCCGCCCCGTTGGTCGGGGCCGTGACGACGCGGCCGCCGGAGGCGTTCTCCTCGTTGACGGCCAGGGCCACCAGGTTCACCCACTCCTGCCAGAAGCCGGGGTCCCGGTCCGGGTCCTCGGTGCGCAGCCGCCGGTGCCAGGCCGGGGCCCGGCGGGAGACCTTCAGCCCGCCGGGCAGGGTCCCCTCCCGGGCGATCGCGGAGTCCTTGCAGTCCTCCATGACCGACCAGATCTCCAGGAGCCCGGACCGCACCTCCTCCTCGGGCCGGTCGGCGACCTCGTTGGCGAGCATCACCTCGCTGATCGGCCGGCCGGTGGACTCGCAGTGGGCCAGCAGCTCGGCGGCGGTGCGGAACGGGAACGGCTGGTGGCGCTTCGACTCGTCCAGTTCCGCGGCGGCCGCCGCCTCCTCACCGTCCCGGACGATGAACCCTCCGCCCACGGAGTAGAAGGTCGCCTCGTGCAGCACGGCCCCCTCGGCGTCGCGCACGGCGAAGCGCACGGCGTTGGTGTGCCGGGGCAGCACGGTCAGGGGGTGCAGGACCATGTCGTCCACCCCGTAGCGCAGGTGCCGCGGGTCGGCGCCCGGCACCTGCGCGGCCAGTTGCAGCGTCCCCGACTCGACGATGCGCTCCCGGGAGTTCTCGACCTCGTCGGGCAGCACCGTGTCGGGGTGGTAGCCCTCGAGGCCCAGGAGCACCGCGGGAAACGTCCCGTGCCCGCGGCCGGTGGCGGCCAGGGACCCGTAGAGGTCCACGCGCAGCTCGGCGACCCGGCCGAGCACGTCCTGGTGGACGAGCTCCTCGGCGAACACCGCCGCCGCGCGCATGGGCCCGACCGTGTGGGAGGACGAGGGACCGATGCCGATGGAGAACAGATCGAAGACGCTGACAGTCATGGGGACCGCCTTCCTCAGCTGGTGGAGGGCTCCGGAGCGGGTTCGCCCTGGAGCGCGGGCAGATCGGGGTAGAGCGGGTGGGACCGGGCCAGGGCGTGGACGCGGTCCCGCAGCGGGGAGAGGTCCGCGTCCGCCGGGGCGATGAGCGCCTCGGCGATGATGTCGGCGGCCTCGGTGAAGGCCTCGTCGTCGAACCCGCGGGCGGCCAGGGCCGGGGTGCCGATGCGCAGCCCGGAGGTGACCATGGGCGGGCGCGGGTCGAAGGGCACGGCGTTGCGGTTGACGGTGATGTCGATGGCCGCGAGCCGGTCCTCTGCCTGCTGCCCGTCGAGGTCGGAGTTGCGCAGGTCGACCAGGACGAGGTGCACGTCGGTGCCGCCGGTCAGCACGGAGATGCCGCGGGCCGCCGCGTCCGGGCGGGCGAGCCGCTCGGCGAGGATGCTCGCGCCGGCCAGCACCCGCTCCTGGCGGTCGCGGAAGGCTTCCCCGGCGGCGATCTTGAAGGCCACGGCCTTGCCGGCGACCACGTGCTCCAGCGGGCCGCCCTGCTGGCCCGGGAAGACCGCGGAGTTGAACTTCTTGGCGAGATCGGCCTGGTTGGTGAGGATGATCCCGCCCCGCGGACCGGCCAGGGTCTTGTGGGTGGTGGAGGTGACCACGTGGGCGTGCGGCACCGGGTTCGGGTGCAGCCCGGCGGCGACCAGCCCGGCGAAGTGGGCCATGTCGACCATCAGGTAGGCCCCGACCTCGTCGGCGATGCGCCGGAAGGCGGCGAAGTCCAGGTGCCGGGGATAGGCGGACCAGCCGGCGATGATCAGCTGCGGGCGGTGCTCCCGGGCCAGCCGTGCGACCTCCTCCATGTCCACGGTGTGCTCGGTCTCGTCGACGCCGTAGGGCACCACCGTGTAGAGCTTGCCGGAGAAGTTGATCCGCATGCCGTGGGTGAGGTGCCCGCCGTGCGCCAGGTTCAGGCCCAGGATGGTGTCCCCCGGATTGATCAGGGCGTGCATGACCGAGGCGTTGGCCTGGGCGCCGGAGTGCGGCTGGACATTGGCGAAGCCGGCGCCGAACAGGTCCTTGGCCCGGTCGATGGCCAGCTGCTCGATCACGTCCACGTGCTCGCACCCGCCGTAGTAGCGCCGGCCCGGGTAGCCCTCGGCGTACTTGTTCGTCAGCACCGAGCCCTGGGCCTGCATCACCGCCACGGCGGTGTGGTTCTCCGAGGCGATCATCTCCAGGCCGTCGCGCTGGCGGCCCAGTTCCAGGTCGATCCGGGCGGCGACCTCGGGGTCGACCTCGGCCAGGTCCGCGTTCTGGGTCCGGAGGTCCTGCTGCGACGTCGGGTGCGTGCTCATGCCTGCTCCTCCTGGGCCTGCGCGTACTGCTCGGCGGTGAGCAGCTCGCCCTCCTCGGTGACCTCGACGGTGAACAGCCAGCCGTTCCCGTAGGGGTCGCTGTTCACGAGCCCGGGCTCGTCGACGACCTCCTGGTTGACCTCCGCCACCGTGCCGGAGACCGGGGCGAACAGCTCGGAGACGGACTTGGTCGACTCCACCTCGCCGCAGACCTCCCCGGCGGTGACGGTGGACCCGGCCTCGGGCAGGTCGAGGTAGACGACGTCGCCGAGGGCGTCGACGGCGACCGCGGACAGGCCGATCCGCACCGGGGAGGACTCGTCCACCCACTCGTGCTCGGCGGAGTAGCGCAGGTGGGACGGGATGTTGGTCATGGTCGGGAACCTTTCAGCGGGAGGGGACGACGACGGACGACGGAACGGGGGGCCGGTGCGGGCCCGACCGGGTCAGGGAAGGCCCGGGGCGGACCGGGCGCGGGTCACTCCCCGCGCTTGTAGAAGGGCAGGGACACGACCTCGAACGGCAGGGGCTTGCCGCGCAGGTCCACCTGCACCTCGGTGCCGGGCTCGGCGTGCGCGTTGTCGACGTAGGCCATGGCGATGGGGTAGCCGAGGGTCGGGCTGAGCGCGCCCGAGGTGACCTCCCCGACGACCGATCCGTCCACGCTGACGGGGTAGTGGCCGCGCGCCGCTCGCCGGCCCTCGCCGCGCAGGCCGACCAGCTTGCGGCTCACCCCGTCGGCCCTGCGGGCCTCGAGGGCCGCGCGGCCCACGAAGTCCTCCTCCTTCTTGAAGGAGACGACGGGACCCAGCCCGGCCTCGTAGGGGGTGAGGTCCCGGGTGAGCTCCTGGCCGTAGAGCGGCATCCCGGCCTCCAGGCGCAGGGAGTCGCGGCTGGCCAGCCCGCAGGGGATCAGCCCGTGCGCCTGCCCGGCCTCCAGCAGGGCCTGCCACAGCGGCGCCGCCTGGGCGTTGGGCACGTAGAGCTCGAAGCCGTCCTCCCCGGTGTAGCCGGTGCGGGCCAGCAGCACCTCGGTCCCGGCGACGGTGGCCGCCGCGGCGGAGTAGTACTTGAGCTCCGTGACCAGCTCCCGCTGCTCGGCGGGAACCAGCTCGTGCAGGATGGTCTGCGCGGCCGGTCCCTGGACGGCGACCAGGGACGTCTCGGCGGACTCGTCGGCCACGGTGACGTCGAAGCCGGCGGCCCGCTCCTGGAGGGCGGCGAGCACGGTCGGCGCGTTGCCGGCGTTGGGCACCACCAGGTACTCGTCCTCGGCCAGCCGGTAGCTGATGAGGTCGTCGATGATCCCGCCCTCGGGCGTGCAGATCAGGGAGTACTTGGCCCGTCCCACCGCGATGGCGGCGAGGTTGCCGGCCAGGGCGGTGTTCAGGAACGTGGCCGCGTCCGGGCCGCTCACCCGGACCTCACCCATGTGGGAGAGGTCGAACAGGCCGGCGGCGGTGCGCACGGCACGGTGCTCGGCCAGTTCGGAGCCGTACTTCAGGGGCATGTCCCAGCCGCCGAAGTCGGTGAAGGACGCCCCCAGGGCGGCGTGCTCGTCGTGCAGGGCGGTGTGCTTGGTGCTGTCGGTCATCTCGGTGCCTTTCGTGGCGGTGCGGTCCGGATCGGTGCGGGTCGGCGCCGGATCAGTTCTCGAAGGCCTCGGGGGCGGGGCAGGAGCAGACGAGGTTGCGGTCCCCGGCGGCTCCGTCGATGCGCCCGACCGGGGGGAAGTACTTGTCCTGGCGCAGCTCCGGGACGGGGAAGGCGGCCTCCTCGCGGGAGTACCGGCGGTCCCAGTCGCTCGCCGTCACGACCTCGGCGGTGTGCGGGGCGTGGCGCAGGGGGCTCTCCTCGGCGGTGAGCTCCCCGCGGGCGACCTGCTCGATCTCCGCGCGGATGGTGGTCATCGCGGTGATGAACCGGTCGATCTCGGCCAGGTCCTCGGACTCGGTCGGCTCCACCATCAGCGTCCCGGCCACCGGGAAGGACAGGGTCGGGGCGTGGAAGCCGAAGTCGATCAGCCGCTTGGCCACGTCCTCGGCGGTCACCTTGGTGCGGGCCGTGAGCGCCCGCAGGTCCAGGATGCACTCGTGGGCGACCAGCCCGTTGTTGCCGGTGTAGAGCACGGGGAAGTGCTCGTTCAGCGAGGCGGCGACGTAGTTCGCCGTCAGCAGCGCCGTCTGCGTGGCCCGGGTGAGGCCGTCGCCGCCCATCATCGCGATGTAGGCCCAGGAGATCGGCAGCACGCCGGCCGACCCGAACATCGTGGCCGAGATCGGTGCGCCGGACGCACCGTCGGCCTCGGTCCGGGTGGCGTCGCCGGGCAGGAAGGGCGCCAGGTGCGCGGCCACCGCCACGGGCCCGACGCCGGGTCCGCCGCCGCCGTGCGGGATGCAGAAGGTCTTGTGCAGGTTCAGGTGGGACACGTCCCCGCCGAACCTGCCCGGCTGCGCCAGGCCGACCAGGGCGTTGAGGTTGGCCCCGTCGAGGTAGACCTGGCCGCCGGCGGCGTGGACGGCGTCGCAGACCGGGCGCACGTCGGCGTCGAAGACCCCGTGGGTGGAGGGGTAGGTGATCATGATCGCCGCCAGCTGCGGCCCGTGGGCGTCGAGCTTGGCGCGCAGGTCCTCGTGGTCGATCGTGCCGTCGGCGGCCGTCTTCACCACGACGACCTTCATCCCGGCCAGGACCGCGGAGGCGGCGTTGGTGCCGTGGGCGGAGGCGGGGATGAGGCAGACGGTGCGCTGGTCGTCCCCGTTGGCCTGGTGGTAGCTCCGGATGGCCAGCAGGCCCGCCAGCTCGCCCTGCGAGCCGGCGTTGGGCTGGAGGGAGACGGCGGCGTAGCCGGTGATCTCCTCCAGGCGGTGCTCCAGGTCGGCGATCAGCTCGCGCCAGCCGGTGGTCTGGTGGGCCGGGGCCAGCGGGTGGATCGAGGCGAACTCGGGCCAGCTCATGGCGGCCATCTCGGCGGTCGCGTTGAGCTTCATGGTGCACGAGCCCAGCGGGATCATCGTCCGGTCCAGGGCCAGGTCCCGGTTCTCCAGGCGGGTCAGGTAGCGCAGCATCTGCGTCTCGGAGCGGTGGGTGGAGAACACGGGGTGGGTGAGGAACTCCG
>JAPFFX010000329.1 GCA_026645375.1 Citricoccus sp. WCRC_4
ACGGGGGTCTGTCTTTGGACGGGTGATCATCAGACCGCGCCCCGACCTGGGCTTGCGTGAGGTTCTCATCGGAATTCGCGTCCTCTGCGAAATTTTCGCATGTTATGCGAACGACTTTCCCGGAGTAGAAAGATTCTGCCCAGCCCCGCAGCCGGATAACCAGCGGAATACGCCGGTCCCGAATACGTCAGGCCAGCACTAGGAAGAACACGAAGCCCACTCGAGTGCGCGAGAGCTTCCGTCTTTGCAGGCCGAATTACTTGATCCGACGAGCCTCGGTTAGAGGGCGATACTGAGTGTGGGAGGTCCGCCGCATTAGGAGGTGGGCACAGGCTCGACGAGTTCTTGCTGCTGGTCGGTGCGGCGTGATTTGCGCATTTCCCCCCACTTCACGAAAGCCACGCCCAGCAGGATGAACACCCCACCCCAGAGCTGCGGTGGTGTGATTGGCTCAGTCACGATGATCCAGGCGGCCACGGCTGCAAGGGGGACTTCCACCAGGCTCACGAAGGAGCCAATGGTGGCCCCAACGTACCGCAGTCCCAAGACCCCGCTCACGTAGGCCCCTACGGTGCACCCGGCAGACAGGATCAGGACAGTCACCCACGAGACGCTTACGCTGGCGAGTTCCACGGGCAGGTTGGTCGCCACAAAGGGGAAGAGGCCGACGAGATTGAGCACCCCCGTCGCACCCGCGCCGATGGCCATCCCCAGTCCCGTGAGCCCGATGGATGGTAGGTCCACCGCATGATCGGCGGAGACGAGAAAATAAGCGGCGGCACAGACGGCTGCGGCCAGGGCCATGGCGATGCCGAAAGCGTTCACTGTCGTAGTAGTGGGGTTCAGCACCACCAGCAATCCGGCCACGGCCACCGCCATGCCGATGAACGTCACTCCGGAGGGCCGGAGCCGGGAGCGTGCCCAGACCCAGACGACGATCATCAGGGGCGCAGTCATCTCCAGTAGCAGGGTCACCGATACGGCCAGGTGTTGGACGGCGACAAAGAAAAATGCCTGCATGCCGGCCATTCCGAGGAGGCCGTAGGCGATGACGTGCTGCCAGTGGGAACGCACCATGGCCCAACGGCCACGCAGAGCGAGAGCCGCGAATGGCGCCAAGATCAGGGATGCGCCGATTAAGCGCACTGTCACCACCGCGCCCGAGGACCATCCGACTCCGTACAGTGATTTCGCCAGCGGCCCGGACACGGCGAAGAGGGCGGCCGAGACGAATGTCAGAACGAACCCAGCCAGCGTCGATTTGCGCACGGTTTCCACCTGCCTTCGAAGGATCATCGACACGTCTGCTGTGGTCGTGGGCGGTGACATGGATGCAATCTCGGCGAATGCCCTAACGCCAGCCACGGTGCCCATCATCAGGGGTGTCGCCGGCATCAATTAATGCGGACGGGTGACTCGTTTCTGGGTGATAGATGCCGACAGAGGAGGTCAACGCGGGCCCTCTCCGGCAGGGAAGGGGCCCGCGTCCTGGCGCATCACTGCGATTGAGGGGACCAGTGGCGTTACTGTGCCGCGACCAGCGCCGGCTGCGGGTGCAGAGCGGCGGCGACTTCGCGGGCCACCCGGGTGCCGCTCTCAATCGCGCCGTCGAAGAATCCGGCCCAGAGGTTGGCGATGTCCGAGCTGGCCAGATGCACGGCCCCTTCGGGGCGCTGCAGTTCTGCCTGGCCGGTGGTGTAGGCGTTAGGTCGCTGGATGAGCCAGGTTTCCTTGGAGTAGGGGTCGTTGTTCCAGTCGTGGGAGGTGACCTCGAGGACTTCCAGGTCGTCCCGCCAGGCGCTGAGGGCCTGCTGGACGTCTTCGATGCTGTTGGGGTCCAGGCGGGTGGCGTCGGCGCCGAAGGAGACCAGGACCGCGTCCTCCTCGCCCACGAATTCGGTGCGGACCACGGACAGCGGGTGGTCCTTGGTGGAGTAGGCGAAGAAGGGCTTGATCGGGCCCTTGACCCGGATCCAGAGCTTGAGGCCCTGGGAGGCGGTCCCTTCCTGGCTGACCTCCCGTTTGATTGGGGAGAGGGCCGGTTGGATGTCCAGCTCATGCAGGATGTTCAGCGGCACGGTGACGATCACCCGGCGGGCGCGGATGGTCTCTCCGGCCTCCGTGGTGATGGTCGCGCCCTCATCATCGTGCTCGATGCGGCTGACCACGGTGTTGAGCCGGATTGCGCCGTCCACGTCCCCTGCGATCGCCTCGGCCAGACCGACGTTGCCGTCCTCGAGGCGGTAGATCGAGCTGGCCTCGTGCATGACGTGCCAGGAACCGGAGGTGGCCGCCGTCCAACGCAGGGCCGCGCTGAAACCGACCTGGTCCAGCGGGCCGTTGCAATGACCCACCCAGGCCGCCTCATTGGCCTGACGCTCCTCATCGGAGAGCTCCAGGGCGTCCAGAGCCTCCTGCAGGGTGAGTCGGTCCAGAGCAGCGAACTCCTCGTCCGAGGCCACCTGGTCGGGGCGGGGCAAGTGCTTGCCGCTCAGGCCTACCAGGCGCTCCATGCCGGAGTCGATCACGTCCATGAAGCCGGCCAGATCGCCCTTGCGGATCTCCCCGTTGGCCATCCAGTAGGTTTCCTCCGACTTCGGCCCTCGCCCCACGCGCAGGCCGTAGCGGGCCACCTCGGCCCAGACATGCGGCTGGACCCAGTGCAGCCAGTTGCCGCCGAGCTCCAGATGCTTGCCGAAGCGGTTGTCCGTGAACAACCGGCCCCCGATCCGGTCCCGGGCCTCCAGCACGGTGACGCTCAGGCCAGCCCGGCCGAGGTCACGGGCCGCCGTGAGCCCGGCCAGGCCGGCGCCGACGACGACCACGTCCACGTCCACGTCCACGTCAGTGATGTTCTGGGTTTCCTGGGTGGCGGTCTGGTGTCCCATGGAAGGGTCCTTTCCTCTAGATGTGTGATCCGCCCTTGGGGGCTGGTCCTGGTGGTGACACTAGTCATGCCGACGTCAGCAAGGAATTGCGCATATGTATGAAACCAGCGATCTTCTTATCTGCGAGGATAAGTCCATGGATGATGATCTCACCCTCGCTGATCTGATCGCCGATCCGACCCTGGACACCCAGGTGGTGGCGGGCGGTACCGCCCTGGACCGGCGGGTGCGCTGGGCGCAGACCAGCGAGATCGCTGATCCGTGGAACTGGCTTGGGCACGATGAGCTGTTGATGACCGTGGGTCTGAATTTGCCGGCCGCACCGGATCGGCAGCGCGAGTTCGTGCGCAAGGTCCATGCCGCTGGTATTGCCGGGATGACCATCGGCGAGGACGGCCTGGCCCCGCCATTGAGCCCGGAGATGCTCCGGGAGTGCGACCGGCTGGGGTTCCCACTGCTGCACACCGGCCCGGACACTCCCTTCGTGGTCATCGCCCGCACCGTGGCGGCCGCCAACGCCAGCCAGCAGACCCGCAGCGTGCTCGTGCTCTCCCGCCTCTACCAGGTCGCCGCCCAACAGGACCTGAGCGCCAAGCGCTCCGGGGACTGGGTGGCCGGGCTCTGTGGCACGGAGGTTGCCGTGGTGGCCGGGCTGACCGGTTGCCCGGTGATCGGCTCCAAGCAGGTTTGGGAGTCCGCGCACCGGACCCATGCCTTGGCCACCATCCGTCCGTCCAGCCTGCTGGTCCCGGCCTCGGCCAGCCTGGACGCCCTGACCTTGGTCCACCTCAAGCAAATC
>JAPFFX010000330.1 GCA_026645375.1 Citricoccus sp. WCRC_4
GGGGAAGGAGCTGTGGTGCATCCCGGCCTCGTCGAACACCCGGTCCTCCAGCAGGTCCTCGAGATCCTCACCGGTCACCTCCTCGAGCACCACACCGAGGGCCACATAGCCCGCGTTGGAGTAGTTGAAGTCGGTGCCCGGTGCGAACAGCCAGGGCAGTCCGTTGACGACGTCCAGGTGGTCCTGCTGCGTGTAGTCCTCACCGATCGCGGCGATGAACTGGTTCCAGTCGGACAGGTCCGTCATCCGCGTGGCGATCAGGTCCACCGAGGCGGTCTGGGCGCCGGACCGGTGGCTGAGCAGGTGCTCCACGGTGACGTCCGGCTGGCCGGGGAAGAGGCCGGGGACGATGTCGTCGACCTTGGTGTCCAGCGCCAGGTTCCCCTGCTCGACCTGTTGCAGGGCCACCGTGGCGACCATGGTCTTGCTGATGCTGCCGACGCGGAACCGGTCCTGCGGCCGCGCCTGCGGCCTGCGGTCGATCTCCCGGTGCCCGGCCGAGCCACGCCAGGAGAAGTCCGGGGAGTCCACCCGGGCCGTCACGCCGACGGCACCGTCGTCGACCAACCCCTGGGTGGCCCGGTCCAGCGCGCGCTCCAGTTGCCGGCTCTCGCGGTCCCGGTTCCCGTGCGTGGGACGGGGGACCTCAGCCCCGGGCGCCTGGCGCTGCTGCTCCAGGCGGTCCTGCTGCTCCAGGCCCTCCTGCTGCTCCAGGCGCTCCTGCAGGTCCAGCCGGTCGCGGAACGGCTGGTCCTGGGAGGTCGGCGGTCCCTGGCCGGTGTCCTGGGGGCTTGTCTGGCCGGCGGCGGCCGGAGCCATCCCGCCCGCGGACATCCCGACGACCAGTGCACTGGCCGCGACGAGGGCGGCCGGACGACGACGCATGACGCGTTCCTCTCCTTGGTGTGCCTCCACGGTACGGAGGATGTGTGACGCGGACAACTTAAGATGGGCCCATGGATCCGACCGCGCTGGAGCGCCACCTCGCCGCACTGGCCGACGCCGTTCCCTTCGCCCTGCACTACCGGGTCCACCTCCTGGGACCCGCCCTGCGCACCGCCCAGCCGGCGCCCGCCGGGACTCTCCCGACGCCGGCGGGGGGCCTCACGCTCTCCCGCGGCGCCGACGTCGTGGTCCCGTCCTTCTCCACGCGCAAGGTGGGCGTGCTGTGCGCGACGCTCGCCCTCGTGCGCGCCGGGCGGCTCGGCCTGGACCGGAGGCTGACCGTCACGGAGGACCTCAAGGACGGGGTGCAGGCCGGGATCCTGCGCACCCTCTCGGCCGGGATCGAGCTGAGCCTGCGCGACTGCCTGGTCCAGATGATGGCCACCAGCGACAACATCTGCACGCAACTGGTGTTCGAGGCGATCGGCTCCGCCGTCGACCCCGTCCTGCCGGAAGCCTCCGCGGAGGAGGCCGCGCTGCAGTACGTCAACGACTACTGCGCCTGGGCCGGGATGCGCGCCACGTGGCACCGCGAGACGTTCCCGCGCACCGGCGACCTGACGTGGTCCCACCCGCTGGACGCCATCACCGTCACCACGGCGGCGGACCAGTGCCACCTGCTGGCCTCGGTCGCCCGCGGAGTGTCGGACGAGGAGGCTGCGGCTGCGTTGCAGCTGACCGCCGGGGACTGCCGGTTCGCCGTGGAACTGATGCGGGGGATCTACACCCCGAGGCTGGGTGCGGCCACCGGGCGGATCGGCTTCGCCGAGAAGAACGGCCGCGGACTGCGCTCGCTGTCCCAGGTGGGCATCGCGCTGGACGGGGACGGCACGCCGCTGGCCGCGGTCGCGGTGTTCGCGGAGTCGATTCCCACCCGGTTGCCGGACGGACTGCCCGGCCGCAACGCCGTCTTCGAGGTGTTCGCCGCGGTGGGGGTGGCCGTGCAGGACGCGGTCGCGCCGCTCGTGACCGCCTGACCGCGTGACCGCCTGACCGCGTGACCGCCTGACCGCCGGCCGTCCACCAGGCTGCCAGCCTTCCACACCCGGCCGCGCGGTCCTCGTAGGCTGGGACGCATGAATGGACACCATTCACCACGCCGTTCACCGCGCCCGCCCGGCCCCGGCGTGGTCTCCCTGCAGGACCTCACGACGTCGGCGCCCGGGGTGCGCTTCGCCGTCCGCTTCCCCGCGGTGTCCGGGGGCGCGGAACGTGCCGCGGTGGCGCACGAGGCGCAGGGTCGGCACCCGCTGGCCGGGACCGGCAAGCTGTTCCTCGCGGTGGCCGTGGCGCGGCTGGCCGAGCGCGACCCGGGAGTGCTGGCGGCGCCGGTGACGATCCGTGGCGAGCACCGCGCGGCCGCCCGTTCCGGGACGTTGCGGCGGATGGGCGGCGAGCTGCGGTTGACCGTGGACGACGCGATCGCCCTGGTCGTCGGGACCGGCGACGCGGCGTGTGTGGCGGCGCTGCTCGAGCTCCTGGAGGCCAGGGGAGCGGACGTCCTGGGCGAGGCGCAGCGGGTGGTTGCCGACCTGGGCCTCGACGCGACGGGGTTCACCGCCCTGGAGCCCGTGGCTCGCGCGGACGGGGACGCACCGGGGGAGAGTTGGGGTGAGGGCCTCCTCGGCACGACGACCCCGGCCGACCTCTGCACCCTGCTGGAACACCTGGCCACTGCCGGGACGGTCCTGTCCGAGCGCATCCTCGGCTGGATGGGCACGGCCTTCGAACCGGCCGGGCTGGCCAGCGCCCTGCCCGGTTTCGGACCACGCACCCTCCCGCACCGCACCGTCTCCGGCCTCGAGCTCCTGATGCCGCCCGGG
>JAPFFX010000354.1 GCA_026645375.1 Citricoccus sp. WCRC_4
ATCTATGAACGGCGACTCCGCGTCCCGGAACGCGCTCACCTGGGCGGCAGGGACCACGCCGTGGCCTACGTGAGCCCCGACAAGCCCACGCTGATGAGCCTGGAACGCCGCCGGCCGATCACCAGCGTGTGCCTGTCCCTGGGCGCGACCCTGATCATCATCGGAGTGTGTGGGCTCGTGCTCTCCCTCATCCGGGCCTTCACCGCCTGAGGTCTTGAGCGCCCGTTCCTTGAGGGCCGGGGAGGTCCGGTCGGCACCTGGACCTGATTCACCGAAGAGGCCGGGTCGTTCGCTGGAATCCAGCGGACGCACCCGGCCTGACGCTGTGGGCCGCGCGGTATCGATTCAGATGCGCGGCGTCAGCCCCTCATCAGCACTAGGTCAGCCCTTCGCGGCGGCGGTGCGGCGCAGCCGGGTATTGACGAACTCGCCCATCCCCCAGCGGCCGAGCTCGCGGCCGAAGCCCGAGCGCTTGACGCCGCCGAAGGGCAGGCCGGGCAGCGTGGTGCCGTGCTCGTTGACGTAGGCCATGCCCACCTCGAGGCCGTCGGCGACCTCCTGGGCGCGATCGATGTCCTGACTCCAGACGGATCCGCTGAGGCCGAAGCTGACGTCGTTGGCGAGCTCGAGCGCCTCCTCCACGGAGTCCACCCCGTAGACCACGGCCACCGGTCCGAAGATCTCCTCCGAGTAGGCGTCCATCTCCGGGGTGACCCCGGTCAGCACGGCCGGCTGCATGAAGGCACCCTCGCCGTCCAGCGGCTGGCCACCGGTGTGCAGGGTCGCCCCCTGGTCCACGGCCTTCTGCACCTGCTGGACCACGGTGTCCCGTGCCGTGACGGAGGACAGCGGCCCGACGGCGGTGCCCTCCTGGGTGGGATCGCCCACCGCGGCCTTCTCGAAGGTGGACACGACGGTGGCGACGAACTGGTCGAGCTTGTCGTTCGGCACGATCATGCGCTTGGGCGAATTGCAGGCCTGGCCGGCGTTGGAGAGCCGCCCCTTCGCTGCCGTCCTGGCCGTCGATTCGAGGTCGGCGTCGTCCAGCACGATCATGGCGTCCGAACCGCCGAGTTCCAGCACGGCCTTCTTGAGGTTCTCGGCCGCGGTCTTGGCGACGGCAGTGCCCGCGCGCTCCGAGCCGGTGAGCGAGACGCCCTGCACGCGCGGGTCGGCGATCATCGTGGCGACCTGCTCGTTGGTGGCGTAGACGTTGATGTAGGCGTCCTGCGGGACCCCGGCCTCGTGCAGGATCTGCTCCATCACCGCGGAGGATGCGGCGCAGATGGGGGCGTGCTTGAGGATGATCGTGTTGCCGGCCATCAGGTTGGGCGCGGCGAACCGGGCCACCTGGTAGTACGGATAGTTCCACGGCATGATGCCCACGAGCGAACCGAGCGGCGTGGTCTGCACGATCGACTCGACGGCGCCCTGCGGGTCCAGGGTCTCCGTCTCCAGCAGTGCGGGCCCGTGGTCGGCGTACCACTGGTAGATCTTGCCGGCCAGCTTGGCCTCGCCGATGGCCTGGGGCAGCGGCTTGCCCATCTCGGTGGAGATCAGCCGGCCCAGTTCCTCGGCGCGGTCGCGGTAGGCCTGGGCCACGTCGGCCAGCACCCTCGCCCGGTCCTGCGGGGAGGTCGACCGCCAGCCGTCGTAGGCGGCGTGGGAGCGGGCCAGGATCCCCTCGACCTCGCCGTCCTGCAGGGTGGGGAACTCGCGCTCGATCTGTCCGGTGGTCGGGTTCGTGGTGGTGTACTTGCTCATCCGTCCACCCTAGGGACCGGCGCACCCCGGCGTAAGGGGATGCGCCGGTGGCTGAACCGGTGAGCGCCCGCAGCCGCCCCTCGTTCGACGGACCTCAGATGTCCCGGCGCGTCCGCCGGATCACCGTCGCGCGCACCGTGATGGCCAGCACCACGAGCAACAGGCCGTAGATCGCCCAGGTGATCGGGCTGGAGACCAGGACGGAGAAGTCACCCGCCGAGGACAGCAGGGCGTCCCGCAGGGAGGTCTCGGCCAGCGGCCCCAGCACCATGCCGATCATCAGCGGGGCCAGCGGGTAGCCATAGCGCCGCATCAGGAAGCCCACGATGCCGATCGCCAGAAGCAGCAGCAGGTCGAACACCCGGCCGGAGGTGGCGTACACGCCGAGCCCGCAGAACAGCGTGATCCCGGCGTACAGGTAGGGCTGAGGGATCAGCAGCAGCTTGGACCACAGCTGGGCGAAGGGGAGGTTGATGATCAGCAGCACCACCATGGCGATGAAGAAGCTGGCCAGCAGCGCCCACACCAGGTCGGGGTTCCGGTCGAACAGCAGGGGCCCCGGCTGCAGTCCGTACTGGCGGAAGGCGGCCAGCATGATGGCGGCCGTCGCGGAGACCGGCAGGCCTAGGGCCAGCAGTGCGCCCATCGCCATGCCCGTGGCCGAGTTGCCCGCGGCCTCCGGGGCGGCCAGGCCGCGGATCGCGCCCTTGCCGAACATCGGAGGGCGACGGCGGCGGTCCAACCGGCGTTCGACGTCATAGGCCAGGAAGGTGGGCACCTCGGAACCGCCCACGGGGATGACGCCGAACGGCAGGCCGATGCCCGTGCCGCGGACCCAGGCCGGAGCCGCCTCCTTGAACTCGGCCCACTTTAGCCACGGGTGGCCGGCCGCGCGCGTGTGCAGGTCCTGCCGGTCCCGCCGGGCCCTCGAGGCCACGTGGAA